>NZ_JBFBGL010000018.1:0-130540 GCF_040684635.1 Amycolatopsis sp. NPDC089917
CTCCGGCCGGAGGCCGCGCCCACCGCGCCGATCGTCAGTGATTCGCCGACGTCGGTCGCCCCGGGGGCGCAGCCCGGTTCACCCGCCGTCGAGGGCGCTCTGCGGGCGGGTGCCATCAGAGCGCGATTAGGGGGCGAACATCGAAACGGAGGGGGTGGGGCGGGTGGCGAGGAAATGCGAGAGTTATCGATTTACGTGTTAACTCTGGGCGAATAATCTGGTAAGAAGCAGGTGTGAGCGCCGACACCCACCCCGCCGAGGCCGCGATGGTCCGGGTCGTGAACGGTGTCGCCCATGTCTAAGACCAGGCCCTCGGACGCCGCCGTCGAGCACCGGCGCCAGGAGATCCTCGACCACGTCATCGCCACCGGCGAGGTCCGCATCGACGACCTCACCACCCGGTTCGGCGTCAGCCTGATGACGATGCACCGCGACCTCGACGACCTCGCCGATCGCCGCCTCCTCCGCAAACTCCGCGGCAAGGTCGAGGCGTACCCGGCGACGACGATGGAGTCGGCCGCCCGCTTCCGCGACACCTTCAACCAGGCCACGAAGGACACGCTGGGCGAGGCCGCGGCGGCGCACGTCCACTCCGGTCAGACGGTCTTCGTCGACGACTCGACGACGCTCTTCCCGCTCGTCCGCCGCCTGGGCCTGATCGAAGACCTCACCGTCATCACCAACTCGCTCGAAGCCGCCCGCATTCTCGGCCCGGTCAAGAGCGTCGAGGTCGTCCTCGCGGGCGGCCGCTATCACCACGAATACGACTCGTGCGCCGGTCCGGACGTCCTCGCCTTCCTCGAACGCACGCACGCCGACATCGCGTTCGTCTCGGTCGCCGCGGTCGCGGTCGGCCGCCTGTTCCACCCGGTTCAGGACTACGCCGCGCTCAAGCAGGCCGCGCTGCGCACCGCGAGCCACAACGTGCTGGTCGTCGACAACTCCAAATTCGGCCGCACGGCCACCTTCGCGCACGGGGACATCGGCGACTACGACCTCCTGATCACCGACGATCTGACACCCACCGAGGAGATCGAGGCAGCGCTGAACGCCGGAACTGCCATCGAACAGGTCGAATGCGACCCGGAGGGGCCGGAATATGAAATCTGACCTGGTCGCCGGAATCGACTCCTCGACCCAGTCGACGAAGGTCGTCGTCTGCGACGCGAACACCGGCGAAATCGTCCGCACCGGCCGCGCTTCGCACCCCGAAGGCACCGAAGTCGCTCCCTCCGCGTGGTGGGACGCCTTCCGCGAGGCCACCGACGGCCTGCTCGACGGCGTCGGCGCCATCGGCATCGGCGGTCAGCAGCACGGCATGGTCACCCTCGACGAAGCGGGCGAGGTAGTCCGGCCCGCGTTGCTGTGGAACGACACCCGCTCCGCGAAGGCGGCCGAAGACCTCGGCGGCGAACTCGGTGCCGAGAACTGGGCGAAGTCCGTCGGCTCGCTGCCGGTCGCCAGCTTCACCGTCACGAAGCTGCGGTGGATGGCGGAGAACGAGCCCGAGCTCGCCGACCGCGTCGCCCGCGTGCTGCTGCCCCACGACTGGCTGACCTGGCGGCTGCTGGGCGAGGGCGCCGAGCCGGTCACCGACCGCGGCGACGCCTCCGGCACCGGCTATTTCTCGCCGTCGACGGGCACCTACCGCCAAGACCTCCTCGCGCACGCCTTCGGCGGCCGCACTCCCGACCTCCCCAAGGTCATCGGTCCCGCCGAAGCCGCGGGCCACACCCCGGACGGGATCCTGGTCTCGGCCGGAACCGGTGACAACATGGCCGCCGCGCTCGGTCTCGAACTCGCCCCCGGCGACGTCGTGGTCTCGCTGGGCACCAGCGGCACCGTCTTCGGCGTCTCCGAAACCGCGAGCGCCGATCCGTCCGGGATCGTCTCGGGATTCGCCGACGCCACCGGCCGTTTCCTCCCGCTGGCCTGCACCCTCAACGCCGCCCGCGTCCTCACCGCGACGTCCGCGATGCTGGGCGTCGAGCTCACGGAGTTCGACAAGCTGGCGCTCGCCGCCGCGCCCGGTTCCGGCGGCCTCACCTTTCTGCCGTATCTCGACGGTGAGCGGACGCCGAACCTCCCGGACGCCAAGGGCACGCTCTTCGGCCTGACCCGCGCGAACATGACGCCCGAGAACCTCGCCCGCGCCGCCGTCGAGGGCATGTTGTGCGGACTCGCCGCCGGTCTCGACGCCCTGGTCGAGCAGGGACTCGAAGTCCGCCAGGTCCTCCTGATCGGCGGTGGCGCGCAGTCGGCCGCCGTCCGCGCGGTCGCGCCGATCGTGTTCGGCGTGCCCGTCGTCGTCCCCGAGGTCGCCGAGTACGTCGCGGTCGGTGCCGCGCGGCAGGCGGCCTGGGCCCTCGCTTCCAGCACGGAACCTCCCCGCTGGCAGGAACAGCACGGCTACACCCCACTCGAACCGACCGAGCCGGACCGCGCCGAAGGGCGCCGGATCCAGCAACGGCATCTCGAAGCCCGCGAACTCGGGCACGGCATTTCCGCGAAACCGAAAGAGGACTGAACCGATGGCCACGATCACCTACGACAAGGCGACCCGGCGCTACGCGGGCTCCGAGCGGCCCGCTGTGGACGCACTCGACCTCGAGATCGCCGACGGCGAGTTCCTCGTGCTGGTCGGGCCGTCCGGCTGTGGCAAGTCCACCAGCCTGCGGATGCTCGCCGGCCTCGAGGACATCGACGAAGGCGCCGTCTGGATCGGCGACCGCGACGTCACGCAGCTGCCGCCGCGCGCCCGCGACATCGCGATGGTGTTCCAGAACTACGCGCTGTACCCGCACATGACCGTCGGCCAGAACATGGGCTTCGCGCTGAAGATCGCGGGCCGCCCGGCCTCGGAGATCAAGCAGAAGGTGCTCGACGCGGCCAAGCTGCTCGACATCGAGCAGTACCTCGACCGCAAGCCGAAGGCGCTCTCCGGTGGTCAGCGCCAGCGTGTCGCGATGGGCCGCGCCATCGTGCGCGAGCCGCAGGTCTTCCTGATGGACGAGCCGCTGTCGAACCTCGACGCGAAGCTGCGTGTCTCCACCCGTACGCAGATCGCCGCCCTGCAGCGCCGCCTCGGCGTCACCACCGTGTACGTCACGCACGACCAGGTCGAGGCCATGACGATGGGTGACCGGGTCGCGGTCCTCTCGGACGGTCTCCTCCAGCAGTGCGACACCCCGCGCGCCCTGTACGACAAGCCCGCAAACGCTTTCGTCGCCGGGTTCATCGGCTCGCCCGCGATGAACCTCGTCACCGCGAAGCTCACCGAAGACGGTGCCGAGCTGGGCGGCGCCCGCGTGCCGCTGACCCGCGAGATCCTCGCCAAGGCCGAAGGCGACACGGTCACCCTCGGCTTCCGCCCCGAGTCGATCGAGGTGACCACCAGCGAAGACGGCACGCTGCCGATCAAGGTCGACCTCGTCGAGGAGCTCGGCTCGGACGCGTACGTCTACGGCAAGCTCGCCGAGAGCGACGCCGAAGGCACGAAGTCGAACGTCGTGACCCGTGTGGACCCGCGCAAGCCGCCGGCCATGGGCGACACCCTGCGCCTGCGGATTCGTCCCGACGAGCTGCACGTGTTCTCCGCCACCGACGGGGCGCGCCTGTCCTGAGCCGGTTCGTGGGAAACTGGTGGTCGTTATGACCGCCAGTTTCCCGCGTGCCGAGGTCGTCATCGACCTGTCCGCCATCCGGCACAACGTCGCCCTGCTCGCTTCCCGCGCCCCCGGTGCCCGGACGATGGCCGTCGTCAAGGCCGACGGCTACGGCCACGGAGCGCTCGAGGTCGCCCGTGCCGCTGTCGAGGGCGGGGCCACTTGGCTGGGCACCTGCTCCCTCGGCGAGGCGCTCGCGCTGCGCCGCGCGGGGATCGGGGTCCGGCTCTTCAGCTGGCTCGACACTCCCGAAGCCGACTTCGCGCCCGCGGTCGCCGAAGACATCGACATCGCCGTGAGCTCCCTCGACGAGCTCTCCCGAGTGGCCGACGGCGTGCGCCGGGCACGCGACTTTAGCGGCCTAATCTCGATCGCGAGGGTGCACCTCAAGATCGACACCGGACTGTCCCGAAACGGCTGTCCACCTGCGGAATGGTCAGCGCTGGTCGAGGCCGCGGCGGCCGAGAAGGCGCTCATCGAGGTCGTCGCGATCTGGTCGCACCTCGCGTGCGCCGACGATCTCGGCCACCCCTCCATCGACGCGCAGGCGAAGCGGTTCGACGAGGCGTATGACATCGCCCGCGCGGCCGGGCTGAACCCGATGCGGCACATCGCGAACTCCGCCGCCGTGCTGACCAGGCCCGAGCTGCACTTCGACCTCGTCCGCCCCGGGATCGCGATCTACGGGCTGAACCCGGTGCCCACCGAAGACGACCTGCGCCCGGCGATGACCTTCAAGTCGTCGGTCGTGCTCACCAAACGGATCGCGTCCGGCGAATCGGTGTCGTACGGCCACACCTGGACGGCCGAGCGCGACACCACCCTCGCCCTGGTTCCGGTCGGATACGCCGACGGCGTGCCGAGGACGCTTTCCGGGCGCATGGACGTGTGGCTCGACGGAAAGCGCAGGCCGGTCGTCGGCCGCGTCTGCATGGACCAGCTGATCGTCGACTGCGGAGACGACGAACCGGCCGTCGGCAGTGAAGTGATCCTCTTCGGCCAGGGCGATCTCGGCGAGCCGACGGCCCGCGAATGGGCCGACAAGCTGGGGACGATCGACTACGAGATCGTGACCTCGATGTACCGCCCGCGGATCCGCCGGACGTATCTGGAGGCGGGCTCGTGACACCTTCACGACGACTGCTGGCCATCGTCGGCGGTGTCGGAGCCGTGGCCACCGGCACCGCCGCCGCGATCGCCGTCGCCGCACAGCAGCGGCGGCAGAGTGAGGATCCGTTCGTGGACGAGCCGTTGGGGGATCTTGAACCGGATCGGACGTCGACAGTGGCGGCGGAGGACGGCACGCCGCTCGCGGTCGAGGAGATCGACCCGGCCGATGGAGGAGAACCGGAGCTGACCGTCGTCGGCGTGCACGGTTTCGCGTTGTCCAAGCGCTGCTGGCATTTCCAGCGGCGAGACCTCGCGTCGCTGAAGCTGCCGCGGGTGCGTCAGGTCTACTACGACCATCGCGGGCACGGGCAATCCGGCGCCGCGACCGCCGAAACCAGCACCATCGAACAGCTGGCGCGCGACCTCGACATGGTCCTGCGCTCGGTGGTGCCGGACGGGCCCCTCGTGCTCATGGGGCACTCGATGGGCGGCATGGTGATCATGGAGCTCGCCGCGGAGCATCCCGAGCTGTTCGACGACCGCGTCGGCGGTGTCGCGTTCATCGCGACCGCGGCGGGCGAAGTCGGCGCACGGGGACTGCCGCGGTCACTGCTCTCGAAGTACAACCCGCTCACGCGGGGCGTCGGCGGGCTGGCCGGTTGGCAGCCTGGGCTCGTCGAGTTCGTGCGCGCGGCCGGCGGTCAGCTGACGCGGCAGGCGGTGCGCAGGCTGGCTTTCGGGAGCCGGGACGTGTCCCCGCGACTGGTCGACTTCATGCTGGAAATGCTCGAAGTGACGCCGGTGCGCGGGCTCGTGAACTTCGTCGACACGCTCGGCAGCCACAACCGGTACGCCGCGCTCGCCGGGCTGAAGCACGCGCACGTGCTGGTCGTCGGCGGGGATTCCGACCGGTTCACGCCGATCGCGCACGCCGAGCGGATCGCGGCGGAGCTGCCGGACGCGGAGCTGGTGCGCGTGCGCGGCGCGGGACACATGGTGCAGCTGGAACAACCCGAACTGGTGAACAGCCACCTGATCGACTTGGTGCAACGGTGCACGGGCACCGATGGTGAGACTTCCGACCGGCGAACCTGGTGGTGGCAACGCTGATGAATTTCGCTTTCCCGACTCCCGAGTCGACGATGGATTTCGGGCGCGAGCTCGGACGTTCGCTGCGCGCGGGCGATCTGGTGCTGCTCGCCGGGCCGCTCGGGGCGGGCAAGACGACGCTGACCCGCGGGATCGCGGACGGTCTCGGCGTCGGCGGGCGGGTCAGCTCCCCGACGTTCGTGATCGCCAGGGTGCATCCGGCGGGCGAGGCCGGGGTGGCTTTGGTGCACGTCGACGCGTACCGGCTCGGCGGGGATCTCTCGCAGCTGGACGACCTGGACCTCGACACCGAACTGGAGCGGTCCGCCCTGGTCGTCGAGTGGGGCGAGGGAGCGGCGGAGCGCCTTTCGGACGACTACCTCGTCGTGCGCCTGGACCGCCGCGAGGACGACGTCCGCGAGGTCACCCTGGAGCCGCACGGCACCTGGGCGACCCGCACGCCCGGATCGACTTTCGCGGGCTAATCGCGATCTGCGGGACCGACGACGGAGCGCGCGATTCCCAGGGCGACCAGGTCCTGGGGGCGTAGCCGCAGCCGGTCCGCGAGAGCGGGGACCTCGTCGGAGGGCAGCTTGAGGATCGCCGCGGCCGCCTCGGGCGAGGTGACCGAGAAGTACGCACCGGGGGTCACCCAGGTCGACCCCGGCGACGCGAACGCGAGCGCGCTGCCGGACCCGCCTTCCCCGATCACCAGCGTCGTGATCGGCACGGCCGCGCTCGCGACGGCTTCGAACAACTCCGCGATCGCCGCCCCCGCCCCGGCCCGCTCGGCCGCCGCGTCGTTCGCCGCGCCCGGGGTGTCGACGAGGGTGATCACCGGAATCCCGAGCCTCGACGCGAGCCGCACCAGACGCGCCGCCGTCCGGAAACCCGCGGGCAGCGTCGGCGTCCCGCACTGCGCCGCGTACGCGATCGCGCGGCCGCTTCGCCAGCCGAAGCCGCACAAGACGCCGGAGTCGACTCCGCCACACCTGTCGCCCGAGACATCCTCACGCCAGTCGAAGTACGCATCGAGATACTCCGCCGCCCTCGGCCGATCAGCAGCGCGCGACGCCTGCACAGCGGCCCATCCGTTTTCGGGCAAGTCCGCTGACCCGAGAGCACCTGGAGGCTCAGCGGCTTCCGCTGACGGCGAAGCCAGCAAGCGCAGCCACCGTTCCAACGCCGCAGGAAGGTCCGCGGGCCGCACGATCTGGTCGACCTGGCCCCACGCGAGCTTCGCCTCGGCCGTGTACGCCTCCGCGGGCGCGTCGGCGGGCCGTACCCGGGAACCGGCGAAACCGACCTGCGCCCCGGGCAGCGCGAGAACGACGTCGGCGCTCGCCCCGAGGGTCGCCCAGCCGCCACCGGTGGTCGGATCGCGCAGTACCGAGATCTGCGGCACCGACCGGGCTCCGGCCGCCGCCCGCGCGATGCGTTGCAGCTGCGAAAGCGCGCGCATCCCGTGCTGCATGCGGCTGCCGCCGGTCGCGATCAGCGACACCACCGGCAGCCGGGACTCCACCGCCCGCGCGAACGCCGCCTCGACGCGATCACCGGTCCGCTGGCCGATCGACCCGCCCAGGAAGCCGAACTCGAAGGCGATCACGACCGTCTCGACGTCGCCGATCCTGGCGGTCCCGCAGAGGACGGACTCGTTTTCGCCAGTCCGTTCCTCGGCGCCTTCGCGCGCCTCGCGATAGCCCGGCCATTCGATCGGCCCGTCGTCCGGCTCATCGGACCGCGGAACGTCCAGATCCTCGAAACCGGTCGCGATCTCCTCGATGACCGACCGCGCGGACGGCCTGTTCATCCGAGCGACCGCTTCATGACCTTGCCCATGTCGTTGCGCGGTAACGCCTCCAGATACCGCACCACGCGAGGACGCTTGTGCGGCGACAGCAACCGCGAGACGTGATCGGCGAGTTCCGACTCAGCCGGGCGCTCACCGGCGGGCACCACCCAGGCCACGATGCGCTCGCCGAGGTCGTCGTCGGGCTCGCCGGTCACCGCGACCTCCGCGACACCGGGGTGCTCCATCAGCGCGTTCTCGATCTCGCCCGCGCCGATCTTGTAGCCGCCGCTCTTGATCAGATCCGTCGCCTTCCGGCCGACGATCTTCACGTAGCCGGCGGCGTCGCGGGTCGCCATGTCACCGGTCCGGAACCAGCCGTCGTCGAAGGCGGCTTCGGTGGCGTCGGGACGGTTGAGGTACTCGGTGAACAAGTTCGGCCCGCGGACCTGGATCTCGCCGACGGTCTCCAGTTCCTCGACGGGAGCACCCGATTCGTCCACGAGCCGCAGGTCGACGCCGCCCAGCGGGACGCCGACCGTTCCGGGGACACGCTCGCCGTCGGCACGGACGCTGGTGATCATGAGGGTCTCGGTCATCCCGTAGCGCTCGATCACCTGCTGGCCGGTCGCCGCGGTGATGCGCTGGTGGTCATGGACGGGCAACGCGGCCGATCCGGAGACGAGCAGCCGGGCGCCGCGCAGGGCCTCGGCGAGCGCCGCGTCTTCGCCGACCTCGCCCGCGATGCGGTGATACATGGTCGGGACGCCGAACATCATCGTCGCCCCGGTGGCGAGTTCGCGTGCGACGCCTTCGGTGGAGAAGCGGCCGAGATGCCGCACCGAGCCGCCGCGCCGGAGCGGTCCGAGGATGCCGAGGATCAGGCCGTGCACGTGGAAGAGCGGGAGGCCGTGGACGAGGACGTCGTCGGCGGTCCACTCCCAGGCGTCTTCGAGCGCGTCGAGGGTGGTCGAGATCGCGCGGCGGGGGAGGACGACGCCCTTGGGCGGGCCGGTCGTCCCGGAGGTGTAGACGATCAGCGCCGGGGCTTCGGCGTCCGGTTCCGCGGGGAGATCGCCGGGTGTGCCTTCGAGCGCGATGTCACGGCGGGGCAGATCGGCGAGCCCCTCGGGGAGGGCGGCACCCGGTTCGGCGAGTACGAGGACGGGCTCGCTGTCGGCGACGATGTGGGCGAGTTCGCGCTCGCCGATCTTCGGGTTGAGGGGGATGGCGGGGACGCCGGCGAGCAGCGCGGCGATCACGGCGATGCTGGTGTGCACCGTCGGCGTCGCCCAGACGGCGACGCGGCCGCTCGGTAGATCGCGGGCGAGCGTGCCGGCGACGGTCGTGACGTCGGCGTAGGTCAGGGAGGTGCCGCCGAAGCGGAGGGCCTCCTTGTCGGAGCCGCTCGCCAGCGTGGGGAACAACCGATCGGGCACGTGTGACCTCCTGCTCGACTCCGACGGCCGGGGCGCGTGGAGCCGAGGCCCCTCTCCGGACCGTACCGCCCCACCCTCCCCGCCCCCTGCGACCTGCTTCACACCCAGCGCAGGGAGCGACTTTCGCCCCCTAATCGCGATCCGGTGCCGGGTCGCGGGGCGGGAGGGGCGGGACCCGACAGATCGCGATTAGGGGGCGAAAGTCGACTCCGGCGGCGGGGGAGCGGGCCCGGCACCGGATCGCGATTAGCCCGCGAACATCGCTCCGGGGCGCTGGTCGTAGGCTGGGTAACCGTGCTGGTACTGGCCATCGACACCTCGACCCCGGCGGTCACCGCGGGCCTCGTCGCCCTGGACGGCGACGTCCTCGAGTCACGCGGCGACCGCGTCACGGTCGACCCGCGCGCGCACGGCGAGCTGATCACGCCCCACGCCCTGGAAGCCGTCAAGGCCGCGGGCGTCACGCTTCGCGACCTCGACGCTATCGTCTGCGGCGTCGGCCCCGGCCCCTTCACCGGCCTCCGCGCCGGCATGGCCACCGCCGCGTCGCTCGCCCACGCCCTCGGCATCCCCGCCCACCCGGTCTGCAGCCTCGACGCGATCGCCGCCGACGTCGCCCCCGGCGAAGCGCCCTTCCTCGTCCTCACCGACGCGAGACGCCGCGAGGTCTACTGGGCCGCGTACGCCGCCGACGGATCCCGCGTCGACGGCCCGCACGTCCAGCGGCCCGCCGACCTCGAGACGACCATCGAGGTCGCGGCGGGCGACGGCGCCCTCCTCTATGCGGACGCCCTCGGCGTCCAGCCGATCGAGCCGCGCTTCCCGTCACCGCTCGGCCTGGTCAAGGCCGCCCGCGAAGCCCTCCTGCAGGACAAAGAGCCCGCCCCGCTCACCCCGCTCTACCTCCGCCGCCCGGACGCCGTCGAACCGGCCGCGCGCAAGAAGGTGACCACGCCGTGAGGCTGGAACCCTTACGCCGCAAGGATATTCCCCGCTGTGTCGAGATAGAGAAGATCCTCTTTCCCGGCGATTCGCCGTGGACCGCCTACGCCTTCCACGCCGAACTCGACGGCGGCGGGTACTACCTGGTCGCCCGTCCGGAGGAAAGCGACGAGGTCATCGGTTACGCCGGGCTCGCCGTCGTCGGCCGCCGCGGCGACTACGAGGCGAGCGTCCACACGATCGGCGTCGATCCCGGCCACCAGCGCAACGGCATCGGGACCATCCTGCTCAAAGCGCTCCTCACCCGCGCGGACGAACTCGCGGCGCCGGTCTTCCTCGAAGTCCGCACCGACAACGACGCGGCGATCACGCTCTACGAGCGGCACGGTTTCGAACGCGTCGGCCTCCGGAAGCGCTACTACCAGCCCTCCGGCGCCGACGCCTACACGATGGCCCGCCCGCGGGCCCAGGTCCGAGACGAGGTGGCGGGCTGATGCCGCGCATCATCATGGGCATCGAGAGTTCGTGCGACGAGACCGGCGTCGGTCTCGTCCGCCTGCACGACGACGGCACGGTCGAACTCCTCGCCGACGAGGTCGCCTCCAGCGTCGACCAGCACGCCCGCTTCGGCGGCGTCGTGCCCGAGGTCGCCAGCCGCGCGCACCTGGAGGCGATGGTCCCGACGGTCGAGCGGGCCTTCGACATGGCCGGGCTGAAACTGTCCGATGTGGACGCCATCGCGGTGACCGCCGGACCCGGCCTCGCCGGCGCGCTCCTGGTCGGCGTCGCCGCCGCCAAGGCTTACGCCGCCGCGCTCGACATCCCGCTCTACGGCGTCAATCACCTGGCGGGACACATCGCCGTCGACACGCTCCAGCACGGGCCGTTGCCGGAGCGCTGTCTCGCCCTGCTCGTCTCGGGCGGGCACACGCAATTGCTGCTGGTGGACGACATCGCGTCCGAAATCACCGAGCTCGGGTCCACAGTGGACGACGCGGCGGGCGAGGCCTACGACAAGGTCGCCCGCGTTCTTGGTCTGCCGTATCCCGGTGGCCCGCCCATCGACAAGGCCGCCAAGAACGGTGACGGCGCGGCCATAGCGTTCCCTCGCGGCATGACCGGACCGCGCGACGCGAAGTTCGATTTCTCTTTCTCCGGTTTGAAAACCGCCGTCGCGCGCTGGGTCGAGGGCGCGGAGCGCCGCGGCGAGGAGATCCCTGTCGACGATGTCGCCGCGTCGTTCCAGGAGGCCGTCGCCGACGTCCTCACGATGAAGGCGATCCGGGCCGCCAAGGAACACGGCGTGGACACCTTGGTGATTTCCGGTGGTGTGGCGGCGAATTCGAGGCTCTCCGAACTCGCCGCCGAGCGTTGCGCGGAAGCCGGGATCACCCTGCGCGTCCCGCGGCCGCGGCTGTGCACGGACAACGGCGCGATGATCGCCGCGCTCGGCGCGCACGTGGTCGCCGCCGGACGTCCGCGGGCGTCGCTCGACTTCTCGGCGAATCCGGCACTACCGGTTCAGATCATTTCGATCTAGCGTGTTTCGGCGGTGGTGCGCGGCGCCGGGGCGAGATTGAGCAGCTCCTCCAGCGCCGCCACCGCGAGTGCGGCGGCATTGCCGTCGCCGTAAGGGTTTCCGGCGTGCGTCGGATGGAGATCGCCGCGCAGGATCTTCGCCGCGGTGTCGGCGATGAGACCGGTGTCCGTCCCGACCAGCCAGGCGCAGCCCGCCTCGATCGCTTCGCGTCGTTCGGTGACGTCGCGCAGCACGAGGACGGGCGTGCCGAACGTCGGCGCTTCCTCTTGGATACCACCGGAATCGGTCAGGACGAGTTCGGCCAGCCGCAGCGCGCGTACGAGATCGGGATATTCGAGCGGCTCGGTGATCGTCACCCGCGGCGTCCCGCCGAGCGCGGTCATGACCTGTTCCCGCACGGCCGGATTGGGGTGCACCGGGAACAGCACCTGGACGTCGCTGTGCTCCGCGACGATCAGTTCGATGGCCGCGAGCGTGCGGCTCAGCGGCTCGCCCCAGGACTCGCGCCGGTGCGACGTCACGAGAACGAGGCGCTCGCCCGCTTCGGAGATCTCCATCTCCAGCAACGCGAGCGCGGTGTCCCTGGCCGGGAGATCGCGCTCGGCGATCTCGATCACGGCGTCGACGACGGTGTTGCCGGTGACCGCGATCCGTTGGCGCGGAACACCTTCCGTGCGCAGCGCGGCCGCGGCGCCCGGTGTCGGCGCGAGATGCAGCGCGGCGATGCGCGAGATCATCTGCCGGGTTCCCTCTTCCGGGAACGGCGCGGCGAGGTCGTGCGTGCGCAGCCCCGCTTCGAGGTGCACCACCGGGATCCCCAGCCAGAACGCGGCGAGCGCGCCCGCCAGTCCCGTCGTCGTGTCGCCCTGGACGACGACCGCCGCGGGCGCGACCCGGCGCAGCACCCGGTCGAGCGCGGGGAGCAGCCCTGAAACGAGTTCCGCCTGGGTGCCGGTGGTCCGGTGCGGGGTGTCGAGCCAGGCGTCGACCGGCAGCCCGAACGGGATCAGCGCCTGCTCGACCATGCCTTGATGTTGTCCACTGTGGACGATGAAAGGCCGCAGGTGCGGATGCTCCGCCAGCGCCAGTGCCAGCGGAGCGAGCTTGACCGCCTCCGGCCGGGTCCCGGCCAGCAACATCACGTCCACGCGTTCGCGCTCCTCATCCACGAGTTCGAGTGTCCCGCAAACCGCGGGTGGCGGCCGCCGGCGTGCGAGGGACCCACGCCGGCGGCCGTTCTGTCCTGGGGAGTGTCAGTTCCCCGTCTGGCCGAGCCGTTTCGTGCGGCGGTAGCCGGCGATGACCGCGATGGTTCCGAGAACCAGCAGGATCACCCCGACCGCCAGCCACCAGCCGACATCGGCCCCGGTGGCGGCGAGGGCACCCACCCCGCCACCGGCGACGCCGACTCCGGCACCAGGCAACTTGTACATCTCGACCTCACTTCACCCTGGTCAGGCGGTGGTCGCCGGACGACGGCCGCGCACGACGCGGATACCGACCGGAACGGCGACGGCGCCGAGCAGGCCGAGACCGATCCACAGTCCCGCGCCCGAAGCGAGCGGCACGGGCAGACCGGCCGGACCGCAGGTGGCCGACGAGACGATCACGTCGCCGGAACCCAGCGGGGTGAGCGCGTCGCCGAGCAGCTTCACGTGGATCGCGTTGACCGTGAGGCTGCCGTCGCCGTTCTTGATCTGTTCGTTCAGGATGATCGTCGCGACGTTCGCGGCGCCAAGGCCGACCTTGACCTGGGTGTTCGGTGCGGGTGTCGAGTCGACCGCGCCCGCGCTGCCGAGGTTCGCCCCGACCAGGTTCGTCGCGCCCTGCACCCCCTTCTGGGTCGCGGTGCAGGTGGCTTCGACGACCTTGATGCCGACGTCGCCGAGGGCGCCCTTGAGCAGCGGGAGACCGACGTCGGCGGTGCTGGCCTTGGCCGTCACGGCACCGGAGTTGTCGTCGCGCTTGGCTTCGGTGTTGATCGCGCCGGCGGTGAGAATTCCGGTGAGGTTGGCCTTCGCGAGGCTGTTGGTGGTCGGTCCGGAGGTCTTCGCTTCGGCGAGCGGTCCGGCCTTCACCGCGTCGAGGCCGAGGAGCTTCACATCGACCTTGACGCCGTACGCGGAGCCGTCACCGGGGGCCGCCGAGGCGGGCGCCGCACCGGCGAGGGCAACGCTCGCCACCACAGCGGCGAGCAGTCCGCCCCGTCGCAAGAGGTGCGTGTTCTTCAACTGATCCTCCGAATTGTTCGTGGGGGTTTTCTTTCATCTGCGGTCGGCACATGGGCACAACCGATGCGGACGAATCCTCAGCTGGCCTGACTCGGCTCGCGGACCGTCTATCGCCGAGTGTTTCTCAAATTGAACAAAAAACTGCCAGGATCACCGGATCAGGTGGACTTCCGGGCCTTTGCCGCAGGTCGGCGACGACATCACTCTTTCGGCCTAGTCAGTTTCTCCACGATCGTGCCGAAAGGGCTCATGATCATGTCGTTAATGCGAACCCCGGTCGAAAGGACCCGCTCTCGCTGACTTACTCTCGTCGGCGAGGTCCCTGTCCGCTTCGTCGAATCCCGTCGTCTGCTGCGTCTTTCCTGAGAGGGTCACCGTGGCCGTTGCGAGCGCTCCTTTGCCGAGTTCAAGCCGGTTCCCGCTGCGTATGGCGGTGCTGGCGGTGATCGCCGCCGCGGTCGCCCTGGTGCTGGCCGAACGCCTGTATCGGGTGTTCGAAGTGCAACTCTCCGGATTGATACTAAGGGTTATCACCACATCGGGTGTCTTCGTCGCCGGTGAACGCGAGACTGTCTACTTTGGGTTGTCGGGCGATACTCCACTCGGGTTACGAATGACGCCGGAATGCTCTTCGGCATTCATGTTGCTGCCGTTGCTCTTGGTGACCGCGGTCATGTTGTATTTCCGCCCGAAGAATGCGAAGAGGCTGTTCTTCTCGTTGTCCATTTCGGCGGCGGTGGTCATTCTTGTCAATCAGCTGAGGGTTTTGGCGATCGTCGGCCTGGTGAACTGGCTCGGAGTGGACGAAGGTTATTACTGGGGACACACCCTGCTCGGTTCGATGGTCAGTGTCCTCGGCGGCGCGGTCGCCCTCGTGCTGTTCGTCTGGCTGGGCACCCGCAAGTCCCGGGCCGAGCGCGGGGCCGCCTGATGGGCGGCGGTTCGGTCAAGATCCTTCTCGCGATCACGCAGGCGTTCGCGCTCACAATGAGCGTCGCGTTCATCGTGTACGTGGTCGTGATCGTCGTGCCGTACCTGCGGCGCAAACCCGCGCCCGTCGGCGACGCCGCCGACTTCACCTGGCACTTCTTCGTTCCCTGCCGGGACGAGCAGACCGTCATCCGCGAAACGGTGCGGTACCTTCGTTCGACGTTCCGGCACGCGCACGTCTGGGTCGTCGACGACGACTCCGAGGACCGCACCGCCCGGGTCGTCAAGTCGATCTGGCGGCGCAACGGCGGCTACGACCCGTATCTGCACCTCGTTCCCCGGCGCCGTCCGGAGGCGAGGACGGGCAAGGGCGACGCGCTCAACGCCGCCTATCAGGCGCTGAACTTCTGGATGGGCCCGAACGAGAGCCGTGACGACGTGGTCGTCGTGGTGGTCGACGCGGACGGCCGTCCGGCGGAGAACTGCCTCGAAGTGTGCGCCGCGGACCATCTGTTCGGTGACGAGTCCATCGGCGCTGTGCAGCTCGACGTCTGGATGGGCAACGCCGACAGCCGTCCGCCGGGGAAGAACTGGTTCTCCCGCGCTTTCGGGCTGAAGCTGGCGCAGATGCAGGATCTCGAGTTCCGCACGGCCATCGCGGCGATCCAGACCTCGCGCGGGTTCACCGGCACGATCTCCATGGGCGGCAACGGCCAGTTCACCCGGCTGTCCGCTTTGGACTCGATCGCCGGCGACGACGAACAGCCGTGGCGCGGTTCGCTGCTGGAGGATTTCGAACTCGGCGTGCACCTGCTGACCGCGGGCTGGCGGACCGGGTACACCCCGGATTCCCATGTGAAGCAAGAAGGTCTGTACAGCCTGCGGCGGTTCCTGGTGCAGCGCACGCGCTGGGGCCAGGGCACGATGCAGTGTTCGCGGTATCTGCGGCGGATCTGGGATTCGCCGCACGTGAGCACGCTGGGCGCGGCGGAGATGATGTACTACCTGGCGCAGCCGTGGATGCAGCTGCTCGGCTCGCTGCTGTACCCGATCCCGTTCATCCTGCTGCTCGTCAGCACGGCGGGGGATCCGGCGCAGATGTGGACGTGGTTCGCCGACGACGGCGCGTGGATCCTGTTCGCGATCTACGGCTCGTTCGGGCTCCTGCCGTTCATCGTGTGGGGCCCGATCTATCAGTTCAAATGCCTGAAGAGCCGCAATTTCCTGCGCGGGCTCGGGATGGGCTTCGCCTACGCGCTCTACATCTACACGTTCTACATCACGTCGTGGCGGGCGCTGTTCCGACTGGTCCGCGGCCGGAACGGATGGTCGAAGACCCGGCGGAACACCGAGCACGCGCCCGGCGTCAAGGTCGCCCTGGACTCCTGACCCGCTCCCGCGCCCGGATCGCGTTTAGCGGGCTAAACGCGATCCGGGCGTGGCGAGCGAGCTGGGTCAGAAGGCGGGCACGATCCGGACGTCGTCCGCCTTCACGAAGGCGATCCGGTGCCCGAACTGGATCTGCACGTACCGCGTCTTGCCCTTCACGACCACGTGGTCCGCCGGGTCGAACGTCGTCGCCGAGAAGTACTCGGAGCCGACCACGGTGCCGAGCGAGTACCGCTGCCCGGCCGGGAACGTGTACGGCAGCGGGACGACCTGCTGCACCGGCACGTTCGCCGGGTAGGCCTCCGCCTCCGGATACGCGCGCCCGAACACCGGGACGGTCGCCAGACCGGGCTTCGGCGTGACGACCAGGCCGAACGCCGGGCTCGTCGTCCGCACGTCGCGGAACCAGCCCTTCTGGCCCAGGTACCAGATCGCCGTCCAGCCGTCACGGCGCTCGGCGACCACGTACCGCTGCCCGGTCTCCGCCCGGCTGCCGACGTCGGAGACGTCCATCGTGCTCACCGAACCGTCCGGGCGCAGGCCGATGTCCTTGAGCAGCGGCGCCGAGTCGTTCGGCTCGCTGCGCAGCACGACCGAACCAGACCCCCTTGCCGGGCAAGGCTTTCCGGCGCCCTCGCAGCCGGTGAACGCGGGCTGGTTCGTGGCGAAGTCCGGCGTGATGGTCACCAGCGGCGAACCGGGACGGCCGAAGCCCGCCAGCGGCGCGCCCATCAGGTCGAAGTAGTGCGCCCAGTCCCAGTACGGGCCCGGATCCCAGTGCATGCCCTTGATCGTCGAGGGGATCGTGCCCGGGACGTTGTCGTGGCCGATGATGTGCGCGCGGTCGAGCGGGATGTCGTACTTCCGCGCGAGGTAGCCGACGAGCTTCGCGGAGGTGCGGTACATCGCCTCCGTGTACCAGGTGCCCTTCGCGGCGAAGCCTTCGTGCTCGATGCCGACGGACTTCGCGTTGACGTACCAGTTGCCCGCGTGCCAGGCGACGTCCTTGGTCGGCACGTGCTGCGCGATCTGGCCGTCGGACGAGCGGATCGTGTAGTGCCAGCTCACGTACGTCGGGTCCTGGACCAGGTCCATCGCCGTGTTCCAGTAGCCCTCGGTGTCGTGGATGACGATGTACTCGACCTTCTGGCTCTTCGGCCGGTCGGCCTTGTCGTGGTTGCCGTAGTCGTTGTTCGGCAACTCCTGGTACGGCGCCGGCACCGAAAGGCACGAGACCTTCTTCGGGCACTCCGTCTTGGGGTCTTCCGCCTGAGCGCGTGCGGTGCTCACCGGCGTGGCGGCGAGGGTGACGCTCTGGCCGTCGTCGGTCTTGCGGCTGACGCCCTTGGCGATGGTGCCGAAGACTTCGTCGGCGAAGGACTTGGCTCCCGTGTCGTCCTTCGCGCCGCTGTAGCGCGCGACGGCGTCGTACCAGTCACCTGCTTCGCGGTGGTACTTCGCCAGCAACGCGGCGCCACCGCGGATGTTCTGCGTGGGGTTCGTACGCAGCGTCGCGACGTCCTGACCGATCAGCGAGGAGGCCTCGTCGATCGTCTGGAGGCCGGGTGGTGGCGGCTTCGGCGCCGGAGTCACGGGGAGTTTCGCCTGGCGGGCGTCGTCGCCACGCGGGTCCTCCCCGCCTTCGTCGTGATGCGTGCCCGCGCCCGCTTCGCGCAGGTCGGTCAGGTGCATCGGGCCGTAACCGGCGGACGTGCTCGGCGTGCCGGCGTTGAAGTCCCAGCGAGACTCCAGGAAGGAGACGCCGAGCAGGATGTGCTCGGGGACGCCGAACTCCTGTGCGGCGGCCGCGAAGTCCCGTTGGCGCTGCTGATCCGCGGGAGCGGCTTCGGCGGGGACGGCGGCGAGGAGACCGGCGGCGAGAGCGAGGACCGCGAGCCCGGCGGTCCGTTTGGACCGGCGCCGGAGCGGCTCGAGGGTGACGGGACGGAAGGGACGCGGCATGGGCGTATACCCCCAGTGACTAGGTCTGCTGAACAGGACCGACCCCAATGGTCGGAACCTAACCAGAAACCCGTCTCTTCCGTAAGGTCCCCGCAGATCGCGATTAGGGGGCTGAACATAGGTGTGCCGGCCAGATCGCGATTAGCCCGCGAAACAGAGGTCGGTGGCAGGGTGGAGGCATGACTGGGGTGAGGGAACTTCTGCAGGAAAAGGACCACGTCTTCCTCGACTTCGACGGCCCGGTGTGCGACGTGTTCGCCAGGCTGGCGGCGAGCGAGGTGGCGGACAGGCTCAAGCGCCTCGTCACCCCCGATCTGCCCGCGGAAGTGAGCGCTTCCGCTGATCCGTTCGACGTGCTCCGGTACGCGGCCTCGTGCGGGCCGAACGCCGCGCACGTCGTCGAGCGGCAGCTCAGCCGCTTCGAGGTCGAGGCCGTTTCGCAGATCTCGCCTGCTCCCGGTGTCGTGGAGGTGCTCCGCGAGTGGGCGGCGCAGGGGTTCACCGTGACGATCGTCAGCAACAACTCCGTCGACGCGGTCCGGTCCTTCCTCACGCTGCACGAACTCACCGGGCACGTTCGCCGGATCAGCGCCCGGACGACGAGCGACCCCGCGCGCCTGAAGCCGCACCCGGCACTCCTCGATGCCGCGGTGAAGGCTCTGGGCACTTCGCCTCGCCAGTGCGTGATGATCGGTGACTCGGCCGCGGACGTCTTGGCCGCTCGCGCCGCCGGAGTCGCTTCGATCGCTCTCGCGACGACGCCCGTCAAACGCCGGACGCTCGCCGCTCTCGACCCCGATGCCCTGGTGGACGCCCTCGCTGACCTGTGTTCAGCCCCTAATCGCGCTCCGGCGCCCGACCCGCGTTTAGCGGGCTAAACGCGATCCGCGAGCAGGCCCAGGAAGAGCACCATCCCGACCAGGTTGTTGTTCATGAACGCCCGGAAGTAGCCCTCCCGCTCGCGAGCCGCGGTCAGCCTGCCCTGGTGGACGAACAACGCGCCCGCGACCACGACGGCGAGGTCGAACCCCCAGCCGAGCGAGCCCACCCGGCCGATCACCACCAAGAGCACCAGCATCACGCCCTGCAGGACGCCGACAGCCAACCTGTCGTGACGGCCGAACAGGATCGCCGTCGACTTCACGCCGATCTTCAGATCGTCGTCCCGGTCGACCGCGGCGTACTGCGTGTCGTACGCGACGACCCACAAGAGGTTGGCGAGGAACAGGAGCCAGCAGACCGGCGGCAGGGAT
Source organism: Amycolatopsis sp. NPDC089917 (assembly GCF_040684635.1). Classification (NCBI taxonomy): domain Bacteria; kingdom Bacillati; phylum Actinomycetota; class Actinomycetes; order Pseudonocardiales; family Pseudonocardiaceae; genus Amycolatopsis; species Amycolatopsis sp. NPDC089917. The sequence continues at coordinate 19,343 of NZ_JBFBGL010000018.1, forward strand.
TCCCCCGAGGCGGCGAAGGCCATCGGGATCGACCAGCCGAACGCCGCGCCGAGCACGACCTGCGGCAGATGCGTGTAGCGCTTCGCGAACGGATACGCGCACGCCAGAACCAGCGCCACCACCGAGAGCGCGACGGTCAGCGGATTGAGCGTCGTGGCCACCAGGAAGGAAAGCAGCACGAGAACCCCGAACAGGCAGCGCGCCTCCCTGCCCGTCGCCGCGCCGCTGGGCAGCGGACGGTTCGCGGTGCGCTTGACGTGACCGTCGAACCCGTGGTCCGCGAAGTCGTTCACCACGCAGCCCGCCGCGCGCATCAGCCACACGCCGGCGACGAAGGCGGCGACGATCCCCGGCGACGGCGGACCGGCGAGCCACAGCGCCCACAGCGTCGGCCACAAGAGCAGCAGGGCGCCGATCGGCTTGTCCGCCCGCATCAGGCGCAGGTACACCGGCAGCTTGTCCCGCGCGAGGAGCAGCGACATCGTCCTCCCCTCCGGCGTGTGTCGATCCGAAGGTAAGGGCGCGATGGCGTCCACGGTCCGAACTCGACCCTCAGGGGCAACGTGCGGTGATCGGATGGGCACGTGCCCCGGAAAAGGGCCGGTCAGGCGCTCGCGGACAAGGTGAGCGGACCCTCCTTGCGGAGCTGGCACTCACATGGCTAGAGTGCTAATTGCACGGCCCGAACACGCCCCGGCACCCGCGACGGCGGGGGTGGTAGGAGCCGTAATTCATCCTGCCAACGCTTTCGACGACCGTGGAGGTCAACCCGGTGAGCGTGAACATCAAGCCGCTCGAGGACAAGATCGTTGTCCAGACGAGTGAGGCCGAGGAGACGACCGCTTCCGGCCTCGTCATCCCCGACACCGCCAAGGAGAAGCCCCAGGAGGGCAAGGTTCTGGCCGTGGGCCCGGGCCGCATCGACGACAAGGGCAACCGCGTCCCGCTCGACGTTTCCGTCGGCGACGTCGTCATCTACTCCAAGTACGGCGGCACCGAAGTGAAGTACAACGGTGAGGACTACTTGATCCTTTCCGCCCGCGACGTGCTGGCCGTCATCAACTGACGTCCGCTCTCAGCGCATGACGCCCCGGGCCCCGCATTGCCGGGGAACGGGGCGTTCGTGTTTCCCGAGCTTTAGAACTGGAAGGTAAGCGGAACAGGCCATGCCCAAGCAGATCAGTTTCGACGAGGACGCTCGTCGCGCGCTCGAGCGCGGGGTGAACAAGCTCGCCGACGCGGTCAAGGTCACCCTCGGCCCGCGTGGTCGCCACGTCGTGCTCGACAAGAAGTTCGGTGGCCCGACCATCACCCTCGACGGCGTCACCGTCGCTCGCGAGATCGAGCTCGACGACCCGTTCGAGAACCTCGGCGCCCAGCTCGCCAAGAGCGTCGCCACCAAGACCAACGACGTCGCCGGTGACGGCACCACGACCGCGACCGTGCTCGCGCAGTCGCTGGTGAAGGTCGGCCTGCGCAACGTCGCCGCCGGTGCCAACCCGACCTCCGTCGGCCGTGGCATCGAGGCCGCCGCGGAGAAGGTCATCGCGGTCCTCAAGGAGAAGGCGACCCCGGTCAAGGGCCGCGACAACATCGCCCAGGTCGGCACCGTCACCTCGCGTGACGCGGCCATCGGCGCCCTGCTCGGCGAGGCCGTCGAGCGGGTCGGCGAAGACGGCGTCATCACGATCGAAGAGTCGTCCACGCTGGCGACCGAGCTCGTGATCACCGAGGGTGTGCAGTTCGACAAGGGTTTCCTGTCGGCGCACTTCGCGAGCAACCCGGAGGAGCAGAAGGCGATCCTCGAGGACGCCTACATCCTGCTCGTCCGCGAGAAGATCTCGGCTCTGGCCGACCTGCTCCCGGTGCTGGAGAAGGTCGTCGAGGCGAAGAAGCCGCTGCTGATCATCGCCGAGGACGTCGACGGTGAGGCGCTGTCGACCCTCGTCGTGAACTCGCTGCGCAAGACGATCACCGCCGTCGCGGTCAAGGCGCCGTTCTTCGGCGACCGCCGCAAGGCGTTCCTGGACGACCTCGCGGTCGTCACCGGTGGCGAGGTCATCTCGGCCGAGATCGGGCACAAGCTGTCCGAGACCACGCTCGCCCAGCTGGGCAACGCGCGCCGGATCGTCGTCACCAAGGACGACACCACGCTCGTCGACGGTGCCGGCACCAAGGACGACATCGCCGGGCGCGTTTCGCAGATCCGCAAGGAGATCGAGAACACCGACTCCGACTGGGACCGCGAGAAGCTGCAGGAGCGGCTGGCGAAGCTCGGCGGCGGTGTCGCCGTGATCAAGGTCGGCGCGGCCACCGAGACCGAGCTGAACGAGCGCAAGCACCGCATCGAGGACGCCGTGGCTTCGACCAAGGCGGCCGTCGAAGAGGGCATCCTGCCCGGCGGTGGCTCGGCGCTCGTGCACGCGGTCAAGGAGCTCGAAGGCGGCCTCGGCCTCGAGGGCGACGAAGCGACCGGTGTCCGCATCGTCCGCGACGCGCTGTCCGCCCCGCTGTTCTGGATCGCGACCAACGCGGGCCACGAGGGCGCGGTCATCGTGAACAAGGTCCAGGAGCAGAACTGGGGGCACGGCTTCAACGCCGCCACCGGTGAGCTCACCGACCTGCTGGCCGCCGGCATCGTCGACCCGGTCAAGGTGACCCGGTCCGCGGTGGCGAACGCCGCTTCCATCGCCCGGCTCGTGCTCACGACGGAGAGCTCCGTCGTCGAGAAGCCGGCCGAAGAGGAGCCCGCCGCGGCCGGTCACGGCCACGCGCACTAGTTCCACCCCCGAAGCGGGGCGGCACTCCACCCGGAGTGCCGCCCCGCTTTGCTGTCTCGGCTCTGCCCTGCAGGAGCGACTTTCGCGGGCTAATCGTGATCCGGGCGCTGGGGAGCGCGACCGCAGGGCCGAGCGACTTTCGCCCCCTAATCGCGATCCGGCGGTCGGGCCGGACAGATCGCGATCAGGGGGCTAAACAGAGGTCGGGAGGCCGGCGGGTGCCCAGGCCGGGCAGAGCGACTTTCGCGGGCTAATCGTGACGCGCGGCGGCGAGAGCAGGGGCGGAGCGGCGGGGCGTGGACGAGCGGAAGGGCGGCACCCCACCCGGATGCCGCCCTTCCGCGTCGCCCACTCGGCCGGATCAGCCGTTCGACATGCTTAATGTGCGCTTGTCCGCCTTGATGATGTGCTCGCGTTCCGATTCCGACAGCCCGCCCCAGATACCGTACGGCTCGTGTACGGCGAGCGCGTGGTTCCGGCACATGGCCAGCACCGGGCACGCCAGGCACACGGCTTTCGCCCTCGCCTCGCGGCGGGCTCTGGCCGGCCCGCGCTCGCCGTCAGGGTGAAAGAAGGACGCGCTGTCCATGCCCCGGCACGACCCTTCGAGCTGCCAGTCCCACACATCCGCGTTGGGTCCCGGGAGCCTGCGTGTGTCCGCCATCCTGACCGCCTCCGTCATCCGGTCGAAGCGTTTACCTGCTCTGCTGCGCTGCGGATACTCCATTCGGTGCAACGGCGGTAACGTTAGAAGCGCGCCAATACTTGTTCAAGAGATTCAAGACGATTCAGCCGTTAGGCATCCCCCGGATGTGTGAGCGGTACTTTCCGTTCCGGTTGCCCCCGTCCCGGGCTGCCTGGATATTGGGTCGAGTGGGATCTCGGATCAGCAGTGAAGAACCCACCCTGCCGGTGGCCTCGGTCGCACGCCGGCTCGGGGTCGCACCGTCCACCCTGCGCACCTGGGACCGCAGATACGGCGTAGGACCGAGCCGCCACACCAACGGCCGTCACCGCCGCTACGGCAGCTCCGACATCGGCCGCCTCGAACTGATGCAGCGCGCGTTGCTACGCGGCGCCTCGACGGCTGAAGCGGCGAAGTACGCCCTCGAACAGATGCCCCGGACGACCACGGAAATCCCGGACGCCTCCGTGGTCCAAGTGGACGAGCGGGCCGCCGCGCCGCCCGCAGAGGATCACGACGTCCCCTCCCGCCTCGCCAGGCGCTTGAGCACGGCCGCGCTCGCGATGGACTTCGGCGCGGTCCAGCGCATGCTCGCCGACACGATCCGCGAACTCGGCGTCCTGCCCGCCTGGACCGGTGTCGTGTCGCCGGTCCTGACCGCGCTGGGCGCCCGCTGGCGCGGCGTCAGCGCCGGCGCGGAGGTCGAGTACCTGCTCGCCGAATGCGTGTACGCCGCCCTCGTCCGCGCGACGCCGGTGCTCCGTGAACCGCGCAACCAACGGCCGGTCCTGCTGACCTGTGTCCCGGACGAGCGCGACAACCTGCCGATGTACGCGCTCGCCGCGGCGCTCGGCGGCCGCCGGATCGGCGCCCAGCTGTTCGGCGCCTCCCTGCCCGCCGAGGTGCTCGCGGTGACGGTCCGCCGCAGCGTCCCGGCGGCGGTGGTGCTGTGGTCCGGACGGCGGGCGACCGCGGACCCGCGCCTGTTCGCCAGGGTGTCCCGCGGCCGTCAGCGCAGCAGGCTGTTCGCCTGCGGGCCGGGCTGGGATCCCGCCACGCTCCCCGACAAGATCGAACTGCTCGGCGAATTGACGAGCGCCGCCGACCGGATCGAGCACGTTCTTGTCGGTGCGAGGCGATAGAAAGGACCGATGGAAGAGTCCTTGCGGTCCGCCGCGTTCGGTGACGGCCTGCCGCCGCCGAACTCCTTCGCGGTGCCCGCGTCACCTCGCGGACGGCTGATCGCCGCGATCGGGCTCGGCGCGCGCGGCCGGTACGCCGCGGCGGCCACCCTGCTGGCCGGTTTGCGCACGAGCAAGGACCCGGTGCTCGCGTCGCTGGCCGCGAGCACGCTGGCGTCGCATCGACGGCAGCTGGGCGGGCACGCGGCGGCCCTCGTCCTCGACGGCGAGGCGCTCGCGCGGGCGATCGCGGTGCCGCGAGGTGAGCCCGATCCGGACGGCCTGGACGCGGAGGGGGCGCGAGCCGACGCCTTCCTCGGTCTCGCGGCGGACAACCTCGGGCGCGGCAGGCTGACCGCCGCCCGGCGGTTGCTGGCGCGTGCGGAGGCGCATATCGGCAACTGGCGTAGCCGGACCAGGGCCGGTTGGGTGGGCGCGGAAATCGAACTGGCCGGTAACATTTCCGGGGCGGCGATCGCACCTGCGGAAATGGCGCTGGAAACGGCGCGTGCCCGCGGAGCTTGCCGACATGTCGTCAAATCGCAGCTGGTACTCGCCGTAGCCGTCGCGAATCGAAGTTCCGCTGACCGGAACCGGGCGAAAGCGCTGGTGGAGAGCGCGCGCGAAACGGCTGAAAAATACGAATTCAATTCACTTCTGTGGGTGGCGTGCCTGGTCGCGGCCGACTTCGAGGCGGGACACGCCGATGAGTATCGATTCAGAGGGTCCGAACTGTTGCACGCAGTGTTACGGCACGCAGATCCTTGCGGGAGGTGGCTCGCCCGGGAATCTCCGTGGGTCCCCCTCTGAGGGCGTCTAGCCTGTTGGAGGGCCCATTCCGGCAACCGGGCTAAGAAACTTCAAAAAAAGCCACCGGATCGTGTCAAGGTTCGGGCTAAAGCGTCCGATAGGGGAAGTGGAATGTCACCCGGCTGCAGGAAGGAAACCCCGTGACGACGGTCTTGATCTGCGACGACCGACGCAGTGTCCGCGAAGGGCTCACTCGAGTGATGTCCGCGGTCCCAGGGGTCAGTCGCATCGACTGCGTAGCGCACGGTGACGAGCTGCTGGCCCGGTACTCCCGTCAGCCGGTCGACGTCGTGCTGGTCGGTACCCAGCGCGCCGTCCCGACCGGCGTCGAAGCCACCCGGCGGCTCGTCTCGGCGAACCCCCAAGCGAACGTGATCGTGTTCGGTGCCCCGGACGACGCCGGCAGCATCGCCGCCGCCATCGCCGGCGGAGCCCGCGGCTACCTGCGCTGGGACGCCTCGCGTCCCGAGCTGGTCGCCGCACTGGCGCACACGCTCGCCAGCACCTCGGTGCCGGCGCCGCGGCAGCCGTCCGACCCCGGCGTCCAGCTCACCGAGCGCGAACTCCAGGTGCTCCGCGGGATGAGCCAGGGCAAGAGCAACGGACAGATCGGCCGCGAGCTGTACCTGTCCGAGGACACCGTGAAGACCCACGCGCGCCGCTTGTTCCGCAAGCTCGGAGTTCGGGACCGTGCCCAAGCGGTCGCCCACGGATTCCGCCGTGGACTTGTTTCCTGACAAGGCTTTCTTGATTTCGCTGCTGGGATCGCACGACGGGTGACGAACGGGCCGGGGGAGTACCCCTGGCCCGTACCTGTGTTTCCCGTCACGCTTCGTACTTTTCCGTTCACCGCTCGGGCACTCTTGCCCGAGCGCGTCCGCCTCCGGGCGGATCGCCGTACCCCGCTGCGTTCCCGCTCGTCGATGTTTCGACCATGAGCGAAGGGAACCGGCGAAGCCCCGGGTTTCAGCGTGCTCGCCGTGAAGGCGGCGCGCCGATGACGGCCGTCAGCGAAGGCGGCCCGCCCGAGCGGTACGGTAGCTGTCACCGGTAGTGGCATCCGAAGTCACACGCCGGACTCTTTGCACGCCTATACGTAACACTGGGACTGTTGTCTGCGATGGCCAATGTGGGGGACGGACTGGATGAGCCGGTCGCCGCTGCTGTTGAGGGTGATCCTCAAGCGGTCGAGCGGTTGCTGGCGGCCATCCGTCCTTTGGTAGTGCGGTACTGCCGCGCTCGGGTTGGCAGGCAGGAGCGTTCGTTCGCTTCCGCAGACGACGTTGCTCAGGAGGTGTGTCTCGCGGTGCTCACGGCATTGCCTTCGTACCGTGATCAGGGCCGCCCGTTCCTGGCCTTCGTCTACGGGATCGCCCAGCACAAGGTGGCCGACGCGCATCGCGCCGCGGCCCGCAACCGCGCCGAACCGGTCGCCGAAGTCCCCGACGAGGTCGAGGGCGGCGTCGGTCCCGAGCAGCGTGCCCTCCAGGGCGAGCTGAACGAGCGCATGTCCCAGCTGCTGCGAGTCCTGCCCGACAAACAGCGTGAAATCGTGGTCCTGCGCGTGGTCGTGGGATTGTCCGCCGAAGAGACGGCCGAGGCCGTGGGGTCCACCCCCGGCGCCGTCCGGGTGGCCCAGCATCGCGCCTTGGCGCGCCTACGTAAGGTTCTGGCCGCTGAGGAGGTGATCTGAGTGACCGACCGCGACCATCGGTTCTCCCCTGGGACCGATCGTGAACTGACGGCCTTCGAGAGAGGGCTGACGTCCTCCGAAGCCGAGTTCGCCGCTGATCTGTCGGCCGTTCAGGCCGATGACGCGCTGCTCGACGCCCTCGGTGGCTCGGATCCGAAGATGGCCGACGACCTCGGCGATCAGGAACTCAACGCGCTGCTGCTGGCCTGGCGGCGCGACATCGACAGCGAACCGCTCGCGGAGCTCGTCGACGTCGACACCGCCGTCGTCACCGTGAAGACCGCCGCGCTCGCCCGCAAACACGGGGGAAGACGTCGGCTGCTGGTCCCGGTGGCCGCCGCCGCGGCTGTCCTGGCCATCGCCTTCGCCGGTACCGGTCTCGCCGCGAAGGACGCGCAGCCTGGTGACACGCTCTGGGGCCTGACCAAGGTGCTTTACGCCGACCACGCCCGGTCGGTCGAGGCCGCAGCGGCGGCCAAACTCGATCTGGAGAAGGCCAACCTCGCGCTCGCCGGCGGGCGCCTCGACGACGCGCGCAAGGCGCTCGACGAGGCACAGGCCGCGCTGAGCCAGGTGACCGACGACGAGAACCGCGACCAGCTGTTCGAACAGCACCGCCAGCTGAGCGCTCAGCTGCAGAATCCCACGCAGCAGCCCCTGCCGCCGGATCAGCAGTCGCCCACGCAGACGCCGGTCGCGACGACCCCGCAGCCCACTCCGCAGCCGACGCCTCCGCCGACGTCGCTGCCCGGAGGCGGTAACCCCGGCACGAGCCTGCCGGGCACCACGACTCCTTCGCCGACCCCGCCGACCTCAAGCAGCCAACCGCCGCCGCCCACGACGTCGACGACGCCGCCGGCCTCGGGCAACGACCCCGGCGGCTCGCGCAACGAGCCGTCGCCGGGCGCGGGAGCGCAGGCTCCGGCCGTGGTCCAAGAGACGAATTAGTACCCCTGAACGCCGAAAGGGCCTGGTGAGAGAGATCTCACCAGGCCCTTTCGGCGTTCAGAGGACGAAACGCGCTCAGTACGCGCTCTCGTTGGCCGTGACACCGTCCGCGAAACCGCGGCAGTAGTCCCAGCTCACGTAGTCACCGGGGTTCGGATCGAACGCGGGCTCGTGCGGCCGCATGCGGCCGTCGGCGAGCAGCTGCTCGAGACTGGCGCGCAGCAGATGCCAGTCGTGGTAGTGGGGTTCGTCGCATTCACCGCAGTCGACCACGATTCCCCGTACCCCGCGCGGTTCGAGAAGCGCCTGGTAGACGGCGAGATCTGAGAGGTCGGCCAGCAACTCGGTGCGCTCTTCGTCGCTGATCGGCTCGTCGAGCCGGTCGGCGTCGTCGATGAACGCGCGGGCCGGGTCGTCCGGGTCATCCGCGAACGGGTCTGGGGGCAACGCATCTTGCGGCACGCCTGCACGCTACCGGGCGCACACCCGGGCCGGGCGGCCGCCCGGCCCGGATATCATGAGGGGCAGGCCCCCGCCGTGCGCCACCAGCCCGCGGCGGTTCCCATTTATCACCGCTAGGAAGGCCCTTCGCCTGCTATGACCAGCGACAGCGTCACCTCCCCCGTCCCGAGCAAGTTCGCCATGCTCGGGCTGACCTTCGACGACGTGCTGCTGCTGCCTGCCGAGTCCGACGTGGTGCCCAGTGCGGTCAGCACCCGCACCCGGCTCTCCCGCAACGTCACCCTGAACATCCCGCTGGTCTCCGCCGCCATGGACACGGTCACCGAAGGCCGGATGGCGATCGCCATGGCGCGCCAGGGCGGGATGGGCGTGCTGCAGCGCAACCTGCCGATCGACGACCAGGCGGCCGCCGTCGAGGTCGTGAAGCGTTCCGAAGCGGGCATGGTGACCGACCCGGTCACGTGCTCGCCCGAGGACACCCTCGCCGAGGTCGACGCCCTGTGCGCGCGGTTCCGGATCTCCGGTGTGCCGGTGACCGACGCCGCCGGGTCGCTGGTGGGCATCATCACCAACCGCGACATGCGGTTCGAGGTCGACCACACCCGTGCGGTGCACGAGGTGATGACGAAGCCGCCGCTGGTCACCGCGCAGGTCGGGGTCACCGCGGAGGCCGCGCTCGGGCTGCTGCGCCGCCACAAGATCGAGAAGCTGCCGATCGTCGACGGCGCGGGCAAACTGCGCGGGCTGATCACGGTCAAGGACTTCGTCAAGACCGAGCAGTACCCCAACGCCTCCAAGGACACCAACGGACGGCTGATCGTCGGTGCCGCCGTCGGCGTCGGGCCGGACGGGCACAAGCGCGCGATGGCGCTGGCCGACGCCGGGGTCGACGTGCTGATGGTCGACACCGCGCACGGGCACTCGCGTGCCGTCGTCGAGACCGTCGCGCTGCTGAAGAAGGAACTGGGCGAGACCGTCGACATCGTCGGCGGCAACGTCGCGACCCGGGCCGGCGCGCAGGCGCTGGTGGAGGCGGGTGCGGACGGGATCAAGGTCGGCGTCGGCCCTGGTTCCATCTGCACCACCCGCATCGTCGCCGGGGTCGGCGTCCCGCAGATCTCCGCGATCTACGAGGCCGACCAGGCGGCTCGCCCGGCCGGGATCCCGGTCATCGGCGACGGCGGCATCCAGTACTCGGGCGACATCGCGAAGGCGATCGCGTCCGGCGCGTCCACGGTGATGCTCGGCAGCCTGCTCGCGGGCACCGCCGAATCGCCCGGCGACCTGATCCTTGTCAACGGCAAGCAGTTCAAGACTTACCGCGGCATGGGCTCGCTGGGCGCCATGCAGTCGCGCGGCGAGGCGAAGTCCTACTCGAAGGACCGCTACGCGCAGGACGACGTGCTGAGCGAGGACAAGCTGGTCCCGGAGGGCATCGAGGGGCGGATCCCGTTCCGCGGGCCGCTCGCGAACGTCGTCCACCAGCTGGTGGGCGGGCTGCGGTCCGGGATGGGCTACGCGGGCGCGTCGACGATCCCCGAGCTGCAGGAGGCGCAGCTGGTGCGGATCACCGCCGCGGGGCTCAAGGAGAGCCACCCGCACGACATCACGATGACCGTCGAGGCGCCGAACTACACCACCCGTTAGTCCGCCCTTTAGGACACTTACCCATCCGGTTCCGTTCCCGGGAGACTTGGCCCGCTGATCAAGTCTCCTGGGAGGAACAGATGTCTCTCACGTCGCGCAGGACCGCGCTGGCCGTCTTCGCCGCCGCGGCCCTCGGGCTCGGTGGCGGGGTCGCGGCTTCGGCCGTCCCCACCGCCACCGCCGCGCCTGCCGCGCCTCAGTCCGTCGAGGCCGCCGCCTTCCAGACGTCGCCGGGTGAGCTGTGGAAGCGCACCGAGCTGTACTTCGGCACGACCAAGCCGGGCGGCGGGGAGCTGACCGACGCCGAGTTCGCCGCGTTCACCGACAAGGTCGTCACGCCGCGGTTCCCGGACGGGTTCACCGAGCTGACCGGACGCGGCCAGTGGCGCGGTTCGGACGGGGTGATCTCGCGGGAGAAGTCGAAGGTGATCGTCGTCGTGTACCCGTTCAGCGACCGCGACGCGAACCGTGAGATCGAAGAGATCCGTACCGACTACAAGAAGGCGTTCGCCCAGGAATCCGTCCTCCGGACCGACTCCGTGGAGAAGGTCTCCTTCTGACCCACCAGCCCCACGCGCCCCACCCGCGCGACTTTAGCCCCCTAATCGTGAAACGGGTGGGGCGAGTGGGGCTGGTGTGACTTCGGGCCCGGTTCGGGAGCCCCGTCGCAGGTCACCCACGCGGCCTAGCGACAATGGGGTGTAACGGTCGTCGGTGAGAAGGGACTTGACGTGCGGGATCTGGTCGAGATCGGCATGGGCCGCACCGCGCGGCGGGCGTATGACCTCGATGACGTGGAGATCGTGCCGTCGCGGCGCACCCGGTCGTCTTCGGTCGTGTCCACCGCGTGGCAGATCGACGCGTACCGGTTCGAGTTGCCGCTGGTCACGCACCCCACCGACGCGATCGTGTCGCCGGGAACCGCGGTGGCCGTCGGCGAGCTCGGCGGGCTGGGCGTGCTCAACGCCGAAGGGCTCTGGGCCCGGCACCCGAACGTCGAGGAGGCGATCTTCCGCCTCGTCCGGGCCGCGGAGGACACCGAGGACCCGACCGCGATCGTGCGTGAGCTGCAGGAACTGCACTCCGCCCCGATCCGGCTGGACCTGCTGACCGAGGCGATCAAGACCGTCCGCGAGTCCGGCGTCACCGTGGCCGCGCGGGTCAGCCCGCAGCACGCCGCAGAGCTCACGCCGGACCTGCTGGCGGCGGGCGTCGAGATCCTCGTCGTGCAGGGCACGATCATCTCCGCGGAGCACGTCCAGCGCGACGCCGAGCCTCTGGACCTGAAGGACTTCATCGGGCGTCTCGACGTTCCGGTGATCGCGGGCGGCGTCAGTGACTACCGCACCGCGATGCACCTGATGCGCACCGGCGCGGCCGGCGTCATCGTCGGGCACGGCGCGAGCCGTGGCGTGACGAGCACCGACAGCGTGCTCGGGATCGGGACGCCGATGGCGACCGCGATCGTCGATGCCGCCGCCGCGCGGCGTGACTACCTCGACGAGACCGGCGGCCGGTACGTGCACGTGCTCGCCGACGGCGGGATGAGCGTGTCCGGCGACATCGCCAAGGCCATCGCCTGCGGTGCCGACGCGGTCATGCTGGGCGCGCCGCTGGCCGCCGCCTCCGAGGCGCCGGGGCAGGGGCTGTACTGGACGTCGGCGGCCGCGCACCCGTCGCTGCCGCGTTCGCGCGTGGCCCTGGGGCCGGACTACGCCGTCGACCTCAAGACGCTGCTCTTCGGGCCGTCCTCGGACGCTGAGGGCGTCGTGAACCTCTTCGGCGCGCTTCGCCGCGCGATGGCGAAGACGGGCTACTCGGACCTCAAGGAGTTCCAGCGGGTGGGCCTGACCGTCCGCCGCTGACGCTCGCTTCCCGGCCCGGATCGCGTTTAGCCTGCTAAACGCGATCCGGGCCGCTTTGCGTTCAGGAGCCCCAGGCGTCCCTCCTGTTTCGCGTTTAGCCCGCTAAAGTCGCACGGCTGCCTTGGCGGCGCGGTCGATTTCGGCCCGCCGGGCCTCCCAGAAGGCAGCGTCCTTGCCGGGCACCTCGACGGTGCCGTCCAGGTGCTCCCGCAGGATGTCGGCGTGCCCGGCGTGCCGGTTGGTCTCGGTCAGGATGTGGACCAGGACGTTGAACAGCTTCACGTGGGGACGCGGCCACCACGGCACATGGCCGGGCGAGTCGACGGCGAGGGCGGAGATGGTCGCGTCGGAGTGCTCCCAGACCCGCTGATAGAAGCCGATGATCTCCTCGCGCGACTCGTGCTCGGTCGCCCACAGGTCGGCGCCGCGTTCGGGGATGGCCTCGGGGAACGGCCGGTCGAAGACCTCGCCGAAGTACCGGGCCTCCCAGGTCGCCAGGTGCTTGACCAGGCCGAGCAGGTTGGTTCCTGTCGAGGTCAGGGGACGGCGGATGTCGTACTCGGGCAGCCCGTCGAGCTTCCGGAGCATCGCTTCGCGGATCTCTCGCAGGTCACTGTGCAGGTATTCCTTCGCGAAATCGTCGATCACCAGTCCGAGCATGCCCGAGCCGGAAGGTAACCAGCGAGTAACTTACCTCTGGTCAGAAAGGGTGGCCGGGGTTACAGTCGAGGGTGTGACTGCCAGTAACACCACCACTGAAGACGACTTCGACTACGACGTGATCGTCGTCGGTTCCGGGTTCGGCGGCAGTGTCGCTGCCCTGCGCCTGACGGAGAAGGGTTATCGCGTCGCCGTCATCGAGGCGGGCCGCCGCTTCGCCGACGACGAGTTCGCGAAGACGTCCTGGGACCTTCGCCGCTATGTCTGGGCGCCCCAGGTCGGCTGCTACGGCATCCAGCGCATCCACATGCTCAAGGACGTCATGGTGCTCGCCGGCGCGGGCGTCGGCGGCGGCTCGCTGGTCTACGCGAACACGCTGTACCGCCCGCTGAAGCCCTTCTACGTCGACCCGCAGTGGTCCCACATCACCGACTGGGAGTCCGAACTCGGCCCGCACTACGACCAGGCCAGCCGCATGCTGGGCGTCGTCACCAACCCCAGCGTCACGCCGTCCGACGTCGTGATGAAGGGCGTCGCGGCGGACATGGGCGTCCCGGAGTCGTACCACCCGACGCCGGTCGGCGTGTACTTCGGCAAGCCGGGGGAACGCACCGAGGACCCGTACTTCGGCGGCGCGGGCCCGGCGCGCACCGGCTGCACCGAATGCGGCGCCTGTATGACCGGCTGCCGCGTCGGCGCCAAGAACACGCTGGTCAAGAACTACTTGTACCTCGCGGAGAAGGACGGCGCGAAGGTCATCCCCCTCACCACCGTGAGCGCGATCAGCCCGCGAAACGCAGGTGGGTACGAGGTGAGCATCCGGAAGACCGGGACCACCTCGCGGAAGTTCCGGCACAAGCTCACCGCCGCACAGGTGGTGCTCGCCGCCGGGACCTGGGGCACGCAGAACCTGCTCCACAGCATGCGCGACACCGCCAAGCTGCCGAAGCTCTCGCCGCGTCTCGGCGAGCTGACCCGCACCAACTCCGAGGCCATCATCGGTGCCGCCCGCACGTCGGTCGACGAGGAACGGAACTTCAGCCGCGGCGTCGCGATCACGTCGTCGATCCACCCCGACGACAACACGCACATCGAGCCCGTCCGCTACGGCAAGGGCAGCAACGCGATGAGCCTGCTCCAGACCATCGCGACCGAAGGCGATTCGGCGGTCCCGCGCTGGCGCCAGGCCGTGAACTTCATGGTCAAGCACCCGGTCCAGACGGTCCGCCTGCTCAACGGCTACCGCTGGAGCGAGCGCACGGTGATCCTGCTGGTGATGCAGAGCCTCGACAACTCCATCACCACCTACACCAAGCCCGGTCTCTTCGGCCGCCGCAAGTACACCTCCAAACAGGGCCATGGCGAGCCGAACCCCAGCTTCATCCCCGCCGGGCACGAGGCCAACCTCCGCACCGCCGACCGCATCGGCGGGATGGCGGGCGGCACGTGGGGCGAGATCTTCGACATCCCGCTGACGGCGCACTTCATCGGCGGCGCCCCGATCGGGACGGCGCCCGCCAACGGCGTGATCGACCCGTACCACCGGGTCTTCAACTATCCGGGCCTGTCCATTGTGGATGGCTCGGCGATCACGGCGAACCTCGGCGTGAACCCCTCGCTGACCATCACCGCGCAGGCCGAGCGAGCGTTCTCGCTGTGGCCCAACAAGGGCGAAAAGGACAATCGGCCGCCGCAGGACTCGGCGTACGCGCGCTTGGAGCCGATCGCGCCGAAGAATCCCGCGGTTCCGGCGGACGCGCCGGCGGCACTTCGGCGCTAAATTGAGCATGTGACAGCCGCCGAACGCGCCCACGCCCTGCTCGAACGCGTCCGCACCCTGCACGACGAATGGGAGCGCCTGGTGCGCGGGCTCGACGAGACCGCCGTTCGCGGTCCGAGCGGGCTGCCGGGCTGGACGCGGGCCCATCTGCTGTCCCATCTCGCGCGCAACGCGGACGGCCTCGTCAACCTGCTGACCTGGGCGAAAACGGGTGTCGAGACGCCGATGTACGCCGGAGAGGCGGCCAGGGACGGCGATATCGAAAAGGGCGCGTACCGATCCGCCGAGGAGATCGCCGAGGACGTCGCCGGTTCGGCGGCACGGCTGGTCGAGATCGCGTCGAGCCTGCCGGACGACGCGTGGTCGGTCCGGGTGCGCGCCCGGCAAGGCAGGGAGATCCCGGCGGAGTTCGTGCTCTGGCTCCGCCTCTCGGAAACCTCGATCCACCTCGCCGATCTCGACCTCGGCTACGACTTCGCCCGGGTCGCCGACCTGCTCGGCGACGAGTTCGACGTCGTCGTCGGCAACGCCATCGGCATGTACGGCGGCGACCTGCCCGCCGTGCTCCTGGTCGCCGCCGAGCCGAACGGGTACCGGCACGAGTGGCGGCTCGGGGAAGGTGAGCCGGTGACGCTGACCGGCACCCGCGGTGAAGTGCTGAAATGGGTGACCGGCCGTGGTGACGGATCCACTTTGGACGGCGACGTACCGCCGCTCCCGCAGTGGCTCTGACCGTGACTCGGCCGGGTGATCATGGGCAACCTCGCCGTGACCCGCACGTCTTCACAAGTATGAAGCTGGGGCGAAGGAACTTTCTCAAGCTCGCCGGTGCGACCGCGGTGGGGGCGGCCGCGACGGCGTGCTCCACCACGCCTCCCGCGCAAGCGCCCACGTCTTCTCCCGGCACGTCATTGCCGCAGAGCAGCAGTGTCGCGCCGCCGTCCGGTCCGCCGGACTGGGCCGCGTTGCGGAACAAGGTTTCGTTGCTCCTGCCGGGGGATTCGGGCTACGACAACGCCAAACGCGTGTTCAACCCCGCTTTCGACGGGCTCAAGCCCGCCGCGATCGCGAAATGTGCCAAGCCGGAAGACGTGCAGGCCGCGGTCGAAGCGGCGGCGAGGCGGGTCCCGATCGCCGCTCGCAGCGGTGGCCACAGCTATGCCGGCTACTCGGTTCCCGACGGCGGCTTGATGATCGACCTCGGCGGAATGTCCTCAGTGGACGTTCAGGGAGACCAGGTCGTGATCGGCGCGGGCGCGAAGCTGAAGGACGTCTACGCCAAACTCGGTGGCGCGGGACGTTGCCTGCCGGCGGGGTCCTGTCCTAGTGTCGGGATCGCCGGGCTGACCCTCGGCGGCGGTATCGGTGTCCTCGCCCGCAAATACGGACTCACCTGCGATCACTTGGTGTCCGCGCAGGTCGTCACCGCGGACGGGAAGCTCCGGACCGCGTCCGCGGATTCCGAACCGGACTTGTTCTGGGCGTTGCGCGGCGGTGGCGGCGGCAACTTCGGTGTCGTCACCTCGTTCACTTTCCGAACGGACCCGTCGCCATCGGTCGTTTCCGTGTTCTCCCTGCGCTTCCCGGCGGGCAGTGCGAACGATGTCCTCGCCGAATGGCAGCGGTGGCTGCCCGAAGCTCCGCCGGAGCTGTGGGCGAACGTCGTGTTGTCGGGTGGATCTCCTGTCGGTGCGCGGATTTCCGGCTGCTACGTCGGGGATTCCGCTTCGCTCGCCAAGGTGCTGGACAAGCTGACCGCCAAGGTGAACGGAACGCGGACGGTGAAGCAGCTCGACTATCTCGGCGCCATGAAGTACTTCTCCGGCAGTGAAAGCCGACAGTCCTTTGTGGCCTCATCGCGAATCCTCGGCGAACCGGCGGATCCCGCGAAGCTGACGTCGATCCTCGACGGCAGGCGCGGCATGGACCTCCTGGTCGACGGTCTCGGCGGCGCCGTCGCCGAAGTCGCGCCGGACGCCACCGCTTTCTGGCACCGGAAGGCGATCGGCAGCGTGCAGATCTACAGCCAGGCGGATACGCGAAATCGTTCCGCCGCGACGAATTCCGTCGCGGAGGTGGTGTCGGGGATCGGGCTGGGCGGGGGCTACGTCAACTACATCGACCCCGCCCTGCCCGACTGGATGACGGCCTACTACGGCGACAACGCCACCCGGCTCAAGCAGGTGGCGAAGACCTACGACCCGGACAAGGTGTTCGGGTTCGCGCAGGCCGTCACCCCGGCTTAGAGGTCGATGCCGGTGAAGACGGTGACGCGTTCTTCGGTGAGGTCGTTCATCGCGGCGAGGACACCTTCGCGTCCGGCTCCCGATCCTTTGACGCCGCCGTAAGGCATTTGGTCCGCGCGATAGGACGGGACGTCGCCGATGATCACGCCGCCGACTTCGAGTTCGGTCGACGCGTAGAAGGCGAGATGTACGTCGCGGGTGAACACCCCGGCCTGCAGGCCGTACGCGGATTCGTTGACCGAAGCGAAAGCCTCGTCGACACCATCCACAATGGACACCGCGAGCACCGGGCCGAAGATCTCCTTGGACCAGGCCTTTGTGGACGGTGGGACGTCGGTGAGCACGGTCGGCTCCACCGTCGCGCCGTCCCGTTTCCCGCCGGTGAGGATCTTCGCGCCCGCGGCGACGGCTTCGTCGATCCAAGCCACGATCCGCTCCGCGGCGGCTTCGTCGACGACCGGTCCGACGTCGGTGTTCTTGTCGTAGGGGTCACCGGTTTGCTGTGACTGCACGGCTTCCACCAAGGCGGGCACGAATTCTTCGGCGACCTCGCTTTCGACGATGACCCGCTGCACGGCGATGCAGGACTGCCCGGCCTGGTAGTTGCCGAAGGTCGCGATGCGGTGCGCCGCGCCTTCGGGATCCGGCCAATCGCGGAGCACGACCGCGGCCGCGTTGCCGCCGAGTTCGAGCACGACGTGCTTGCGCGGCGCGGCGTCCGCGATCGACCAGCCGACCGGACCCGAACCGGTGAACGACACGACCGGCAGACGCGGGTCCGCGACCAGCGCCGAGGTCTCCTCGTTGCCGAGCGGCAGCACGGAGAACGCGCCTTCCGGCAGGTCCGTCTCGGCCAGGATCTCGCCGAGGATCAAAGCGGCCAACGGCGTGCGCGGCGCGGGTTTGACGATGATCGGCGCGCCGACCGCGAGCGACGGCGCGACCTTGTGCGCCACCAGGTTCAGCGGGAAGTTGAACGGCGCGATGCCCAGCACCGGGCCGCGCGGGATGCGACGCGTGAGGGCCAGCCTGCCCTCGCCGGCGGGGTCGGTGTCGAGGCGCTGCAGGTCGCCGCTGAACCGGCGGGCCTCCTCGGCGGCGATCCGGAACACCGACACCGCGCGCCGCACCTCGGCGTCGGCCCACTTGAGCGGCTTGCCGTTCTCGGCGGTGATGACCTCGGCGATCTCCTCGGCCCGGCCGGCGATGACCCGCGAAACGTGGTCGAGCGCCGCGGCGCGGCTGTGCGCCGAGGACCGCCGGAACTCCTTCGCGACACTCGCCGCCGCGCTCACCGCTCGTTCGACCTGCTCCGGGCCGGGCACCGCGACGGTCGCGACTTCGCTCCCGTCGTAGGGGTGATGCACGGTGAGCGTCGAAGCGCCCTGCTCAGGGCGGCCGGCGATCCAGGCGGGACGCGGCTCCGGGGTGATCATGTCCATGGATGACAAGGTATTCCAGTCAGGGCTTGACGAGCACCTTGAGAGCTTCGCGATCCGCCATCGCGCGGTAACCGTCGGGGACCTCTTCGAGCCCGATGGTCCGGTCGAACACCTTGCCCGGCTGATACCGGCCCTCGACGACGTCGTCGAGCAGCTCGGGGATGTAGTGGCGGGCGGGCGCGACCCCGCCGGTGACGGTGATGTTGCGGCGGAAGAGCGACGGGCCGATCGGGCCCTCGGCGTACTGCGGCAAGCCGACGCGGCTGACCGTGCCGCCGGGACGGACCGCGCCGACGCCCATCTCGAAGGCGGGCTTCGTGCCGACGCATTCGAGGACGGTGTGCGTGCCTTCGCCGTTCGTCAGCTCTCGCACCTTCTCGATGCCTTCGTCGCCGCGCTCGGCCACGACGTCGGTCGCGCCGAACTCGCGGCCGAGGTCGGTGCGGGTCTGGTGCCGTCCCATCAGGATGATGCGCTCGGCGCCGAGTCGCTTCGCGGCGAGGACCGCGGAGAGGCCGACGGCGCCGTCGCCGATGACGGTGACCGTGGTGCGTTCGTTCACGCCCGCCTTGACCGCGGCGTGGTGGCCGGTCGGGAAGACGTCGGAGAGCGTGAGGAGCGAGGCGAGCAGGTCGTCGTCCTCGGTGTGGGGGAGTTTCACCAGGGTGCCGTCGGCCTGCGGGACGCGGACGGCCTCGCCCTGGCCGGCGTCGACGCCCTTCGCGCCCCAGTGGCCGCCGTGCAGGCAGGAGGTGTGGAGGCCTTCGCGGCAGAACTGGCAGGTGTTGTCGGAGTAGACGAAGGGCGCGACGACGAGGTCCCCGGCCTTGAGCGTGGTGACGTCGGCGCCGACGGCCTCGACGGTGCCGAGGAATTCGTGACCGATCCGGGCGCCGCGGTCGCGCGCGGGCATGCTGCCGTACGGCCAGAGGTCGCTGCCGCAGATGCAGGCGCGGACGACGCGGAGGAGGGCGTCGGTGGGCTCGCTCAGCTTCGGGTCCGGGACGGTCTCGACGCGTACGTCGCCGGCGCCGTAGATGACAGTCGCTCGCAAGACGGGGTCCTTTCCTGGGCTGGCCCCAGTATGGGCGCGTCGAGTTTCGCGGGCTAATCGCGACGCGGGCCGGGGATCGAGTTTCGCGGGCTAATCTCGATGCGCGTGGAGGTCCCGCAGGAGGAGGACCTCGGCGCCGTGGTGGATGGCCTCCCGGTTGATGTGCAGGACGAGCGTGACGAGCGGGTACTCGGCGTACGGGCCTTCGGCCTCGCCGCAGGGCCGTACGAGGCCCTCGGCGGTCAGGCCGCGGACACCGTCACGCCAGCGCGCGTACGCGTCGTCGAGCTGGTCCAGCGCTTCCTTGGCGGAGGCCGCGTACGGGAAGGTCTGATAGTCGAGGGGCGGGCCGCCGAAGTGCGACGCGTTCCGCATCCCGAAGACGCCGACGATGATGTGGGCGAGGCGCCAGGCGATCGTCGTCACCGGCGGTGGGGACGGCTCCGGATACGCCCAGTCGATCATGAGCTTGCCGGTCTCGTCCGGCCGGATCGTCCAGCAGTCCTCGGCGGGTTCCCAGAAGTATTCGTCGTCGCCAAGGGTGTCCAGCCGTGACCGGAGGTGGTGCGTCCAGTGCCAGTCGAGCTGTTCGGAGAGTTCCTTGCTCCAGTCGATGCCCATGCCTTCGGACGGTAGGCCGCGTCGCGGTCATCCGCTGTCCTGAATCGTGAGGGGGTTGGCGGCGGAGTGACCGGGCCCACCTGGGACGATGGTGGGGAAGCGTACTGCTCTGATCTGGAGGTTTCAGGTGCCCAGTCCCACCGGTCCGGTACTCGTCGTGGACTTCGGGGCGCAGTACGCGCAACTGATCGCGCGCCGCGTGCGCGAGGCGCAGGTGTACTCCGAGGTCGTCCCGCACACCGCCACCGCCGAGGACATCCTCGCCAAGGACCCCGCCGCGATCATTCTTTCCGGTGGTCCTTCCAGCGTGTACGCGGAGAACGCCCCCGCCCTGGCCCCCGGCCTTGTCGACGCGGGCGTGCCGATCCTCGGGATCTGCTACGGCCACCAGGTGCTCGCGCAGGCCCTCGGCGGCACGGTCGAGCCGACCGGGATCCGCGAGTTCGGCCGCACCGAGGTCCGCGTCGCCGGTGAGGGCGGTGTCCTGCACGCCGGTCTCCCGAGCACCCAGCCCGCCTGGATGAGCCACAACGACAGCGTCACCAAGGCCCCTGAAGGCGCCACTGTGACCGCGTCGAGCGACGGTGCCGCCGTCGCCGGGTTCGAAGACGTCGAGCGCCGCTTTGCCGGCGTCCAGTACCACCCCGAGGTGCACCACTCGCCGCACGGCCAGGAGGTGCTCCGCCGCTTCCTGCACGACATCGCGGGCATCAAGCCGCAGTGGACGACGTCGTCCATCGTCGACGACCAGGTCAAGCGCATCGCCGAGCAGGTCGGCGACGGCCGTGCGATCTGCGGACTCTCCGGCGGCGTGGACTCGGCGGTGGCTGCCGCGCTCGTGCAGCGCGCCATCGGTGACCGGCTGACCTGCGTGTTCGTCGACCACGGTCTGCTGCGCTCCGGCGAGCGCACCCAGGTCGAACGCGACTTCGTCGCCGCGACCGGGGTCAACCTGGTGACGGTCGACGCGCGTGACCGGTTCCTCGACGCGCTGGCCGGGGTCACCGACCCCGAGGAGAAGCGCAAGATCATCGGCCGCGAGTTCATCCGCGTGTTCGAGCAGGCCGAGCGCGACCTCAAGGCCGAGGGCGACTACAAGTTCCTGGTCCAGGGCACGCTGTACCCGGACGTCGTCGAGTCCGGCGGCGGCGAGGGCGCGGCGAACATCAAGAGCCACCACAACGTCGGCGGGCTGCCCGACGACCTGCAGTTCGAGCTCGTCGAGCCGCTGCGCCTGCTGTTCAAGGACGAGGTGCGGCGCGTCGGGCTGGAACTCGGACTGCCGGAGACGATCGTGCAGCGGCAGCCGTTCCCCGGGCCGGGTCTCGGCATCCGGATCATCGGCGCCGTCGACGCCGAGCGGCTCGAGACGCTGCGTGCGGCCGACGCCATCGCGCGCGAGGAGCTCACCGCGGCCGGGCTGGACGGCGAGATCTGGCAGTGCCCGGTGGTGCTGCTGGCCGACGTCCGGAGCGTGGGCGTCCAGGGCGACGGGCGGACCTACGGGCACCCGATCGTGCTGCGGCCGGTGTCGTCCGAGGACGCGATGACCGCGGACTGGACGCGGCTGCCCTACGAGGTGCTGGAGAAGATCTCGACCCGCATCACCAATGAGGTCGCCGAGGTGAACCGGGTGGTCCTGGACGTCACGTCCAAGCCGCCGGGCACCATCGAGTGGGAGTGACCGGCTGCCGCCCGGACTCGACTTTCGTCCCCTAATCGCGATCCGGCGCCGCCAGGTCCCCGGGCGACCGGGATCGCGTTTAGCGGGCTAATCGCGATCCGGCGGCCCGGGCACCTGCGCGAGCCCGTTTCGACTTTAGCGGGCTAATCGCGATCTGGTGGTCCGTGGGCACCTGGGTGACCGGATCGCGATTAGGGGGCGAAAGTCGAAACGGGGCCGGGGTGGGAGCAAGGCGAAGGCCCCGGCGAGGGGCCGGGGCCTTCGGAGTGGGGTGGATCGTGGGCGGGCCGCTAGCGGCGGCTCTTGCGCAGCGAGGCGGCGAGAAGCAGGACACCGACGAAGATCGCCCCGCCCGCCATGACCCACCGGAAGTCGAACCGCGGAAGCCATGAGGCACCGTCCGAGAGGACGTAACCCGACACCAGCAGCGTCGCGATCCCGACGAACAGGGTGATGAGGTCCACCCCGCGCTTCGCCGCCTGAGCCGCCTGGGTCTGCGTGCTGTCGTAGTTGTCGTAGTCGTACTCAGCCACGACGCACCTCCACGTTCCCGACACCGTTCTTGACCTTCAGAGTGATCTTCTGCCCGCTGTCGCCGGGCGAGGTGAAGTCGATCGTGTCCTCGCCGACCCCGGAGCGCGACTGGCCGAGGCAGTCGACGTCTCCTGCTCCCGTCTCGCAGGAGACCTTTACCTCGGCACCCGCCGGCACGAGCACCGTCGAGTTGCCCGCCCCGGAGGTGACCTTCGTGGTCACCGCCGCTCCCGCGGGCAGCTTGGTCAGGTCGAGGTTGATGTCCCCCGCCGAGCGGTGGTACTCCGGCAGCACCTCGGACACCTGGGTCGGCGTGCCCTGCAGGTCCCCGAGACCGCCCTTGACGGAGAAGTTCTCGAACGGGACCGTCGTCAGCGCCATTCCGGCGATCGCCAGCGGCACCGCCAGGCCGATCAGCCCGCGACCGCCGCGCACGAACGAACCGGCCACCAGCCCGATCCCGACCACGGCCAGGGTGAGCCCGATGACGTGCGGCAGGGTGAACCACGGCTCACCGTCCAGGCCCATCACGGTGCCGACCCCGCCGACCAGCACGGCGAACCCGAAGGTCGCGGCGCCGATCTTCGACTTGCGACGACGGGGCATCGGCGGCGCCGGAGGCGGCGGAGGGGTCTGCGGCGGCAGACCACCGGACGGCGAAGCGTTCGGCAAGTCCCAAGCGGACGGATCGGCCGCGAGCGGGTCCCAGCCGCTCTCGGTCGCCGTCGAGGCGGTGGCCGCGGACGCCATCGAGAACGCGGCGGCCGGCTGAGCCGGGGTCGGCATAACCGGCCGGTTGTACTGCCCGCGGTTGCGGTGCAGCAGGTACAGCGCGACGGCCATCAGCGCGAAACCGATCAGCCCGGTGCCGTCACCCATCCAGCCGCCGCTGAAGGTCCAGGTGATACCGGGGAACAGCAGGATCAGCAGCAGTACCGCGAACGCCGGTGAGCTCGACGCGCGGCCCCGGCCGATCAGGCCCTCGAACGCGGATACCTGGTCGCCTTCCTGCGGCAGGAACAGCCAGCCCAGCAGGTAGACGAAGACGCCGAACCCGCCGAACACGGTCGCGGCGACCAGCGCGACGCGGACCACGGTCGGGTCGATGCCGTACCGGTAGCCGAGCCCCGCCGCGACACCGGCGAACTTGCGGCCCGCCACCGGGCGGACCGGCCTGCTCCGCCAGAAATCCTTGACGGTCTCTTCGAAGCCGGCCGCCGGGCCGCGCTTCGGAACGTGTGTCTCACTCCCACTCATGCCACAAAGAATGCGCCCCGATGTTCCCTCGCCACATCCGGGAACGTCCCTGAGGTTTCCCCCAGCGGGAAGAGTCAGGGGTTTCCCCGATGGATCAGTACCGGACTCCGTGTGACCATGGAGAACGTGCAGGAATCCGCCCCCAACGACCTCGCCGACCAGGTGAAGCCGACGATCATCGAGCGCCCTCCGGCGCCCGTTCCCGGCAGCCTGTCCCCGGCACCGTTCGAGCCACCCAAGATGTACCGCCGCCGCTCCGGCCGCGCCATCGCGGGTGTCGCCGGCGGCCTCGCCGACCACCTCGGCGTCAAGGTGCTTTGGGTCCGGACCGCGTTCGCGTTGCTGGCCGCGCTGAACGGCGCCGGCCTGCTCGCGTACGGCCTGCTCTGGGTCTTCGTCCAGCAGCAGTCCGGTGAGGTCGAGCCGGAGAAATCCGCGCCGAAGGAGAAGCAGCAGGCATTCGGCCTCATGGCGTTGGGCGTCGGTCTCGCCGTCGCCAGCGGCACGCTGACCGGCCTGATCAGCGGCTGGGTCGCCATCCCGCTGGCGTTGGCGATGATCGGTGCGGCCGTCGTCTGGCGGGAGGCCGACGAGTCACAGCGACGTCGCTGGCGAGTCAGCGCCAAGGGCGGTGTCGCCACGGCGTTCCTCGGCGGCGGGGGCTGGTCGGCCGCGATCCGCGTGGTCGCCGGCGTCGCGCTCGTGATGACCGGCATCGGCGTGGTCGTCCTGGAGAGCGGCAGCATCGATCAGGTCAAGTTCGCGCTGGTCGCCGTGATCGCGACGCTGATCGGGGTGGCCGTGCTCACCGTCCCGTTCTGGCTGCGCCTGGTCCGCGACCTGTCCGACGAGCGCATGGCCCGTATCCGCACCGACGAACGCGCCGAGATCGCCGCGCACCTGCACGACTCGGTACTGCAGACCCTCGCGCTGATCCAGAAGCAGGCGGAATCGCCGCGGGAGGTCGCCAGGCTCGCGCGCGGGCAGGAACGCGAACTGCGCGGCTGGCTGTACGGGCCGTCGGGGTACGGCAAGAGCAAGAAGAGCGAGGAGGAGGCCGTCAGCGGGCAGCTGTCGGAGGTACTCGCGGCCGCGTGCGGCGAGGTCGAGGACGCGTTCGCGATCTCGGTGCAGCAGGTCGTCGTGGGGGAGGCGACGCTGAACGAGCCGCTGACCGCGCTGGTCCAGGCGGCGCGCGAAGCGATCGTCAACGCCGCCAAGCACGCGGGTGTCGACGAGGTCAGCGTGTACGCCGAGGTCGAGCCGACGGCGGTGACGGTTTTCGTGCGGGACAGGGGCAAGGGGTTCGACCCCGATGTCGTGCCGAGCGACCGGCACGGTCTCGCCGACTCCATCCGGGGGCGGATGGAACGGCACGGCGGGAAGCTCAAACTGCGTACCGCACCGGGGGAAGGAACCGAGGTCCAGCTGGAGATGCCGGTCAAGGCGGGGAAGGGCGCGGCGTGAGGTCGCTATGCTCACGGGACAGGGCGAGCGAGGGAGCATCGTGACGGAGAACCAGCAGACGCGGGAGCCGGTCAAGGTCTTCCTCGTCGACGACCACGCGCTCTTCCGGGCGGGCGTGCGCACCGAATTGGACTCGATCACCGACGACGTCCGCGTGGTCGGCGAGGCGGGCTCGGTGGCCGAGGCGGTCGCGGGGATCGCCCGGACCAAACCGCAGGTCGTCCTGCTCGACGTGCACATGCCGGACGGCGGCGGCGCCGAGGTGCTGCGCCGGGTGCGGCCGGAACTGCCGGACGTCGTGTTCCTCGCGCTGTCGGTCTCCGACGCCGCGGAGGACGTGATCGCCGTGATCCGGGCCGGGGCGCGCGGATACGTCACGAAGACGATCTCGTCGAAGGAACTCGTGCGCGCGGTCGTGCGAGTCTCGGACGGCGACGCGGTGTTCTCGCCGCGGCTGGCCGGGTTCGTGCTCGACGCGTTCGCCGACCGGCCGGGTTCCGCGCCGATCAGCGACCCGGACCTGGACCTGCTGACGCCGCGGGAACGCGACGTGCTGCGGCTGCTCGCGCGCGGGTACGCGTACAAGGAGATCGCGTCCGAGCTGTTCATCTCGGTGAAGACCGTCGAGACGCACGTGTCGAGCGTGCTGCGGAAGACGCAGCTTTCGAACCGGTACGAGCTTTCGCGCTGGGCTTCGGACAGGCGTCTCGTCTAGGTGGCGTCCGTTCTCATCGGCCTGGTGGCCCTGTTCTTCCTGGGGATGGGGCTGCTCGGGCTCGTCGATCCGCGGCGGCTGATCCGGCCGTTCGGCATCGCGCTGGAGTCCGCGACCGCGCGGACCGAGGTGCGCGCGGTCTATGGCGGGTTCGGGGTGGCTGTCGCGGTGCTGCTCGGGTTCGCGGCCTTCGACGTCGGCGGGATCCAGCGGGGCGCCGCGATCGCGGTGGCCGTCGCGCTCGTCGGGATGGCCTTCGGGCGGTTGGTCGCGCGGTTCGCGGAACAGCCCGAGAGGTTCTATCCGAGCTGGCTCTACTTCTGGGTCGAGATCGTCATGGCCGCCCTGCTGGTCGTCTCGGCTCTTTGAGGCCGCGTCGACTTTCGCGGGCTAATCGCGATGCGGTGAGGCCCTGGACCTGCCGGATCGCGATTAGCCCGCGAAAGTCGAGTCAGGCGGGGCGCGTGAATTCGTGGGTGACCTCGATCTTCCCCACGATGTGCGTGTTGAACTCGGCCAGGTCCTCGGCCGGGACCCAGAGCTCCAGGATGGTCTTCCCGCCCGCCTGCTGGACGGGGTACCGCCGCACGAAGTCCGTCTCGACCTCGAACCGCGTCACGAAGCCGGCGCCGTCGTACCGCACGTTCCAATCCCGGGCGATCTTGATCGCGTAGTCCTCGTTCAGCACCGGATAGAAGATCGGCTGCTCAGGCAGCCGCGGCGGCCACTCGCGCCAGCCCGACTCCCGCACGAGATCGAGCTCGACCGGCCCCGTCGGGCGCCACAAAGTCGTCGTCACGGCGCGGCCTCCCCGGCGGCCGCGAGGGGCCGCTCCACCACGGGGGCGGTAGCAAAGGTCCCCCGCTCCCTCGGGCGGAGCCGGGTCAGCGCGACCCCGCCCAGCACGACGACCATCCCGGCGATCACCCGGAAGTTCAGCGGCTCGGCCAGGAACACCGCCCCCAGCAGCACCGAGACCACCGGCAGCAGGTACCCGACGATCGACGCCGCGACGGCGCCCTCGCTCGCGAGGAGCTGATAGTTCAGCGCGAACGCGATCCCGGTCGACCCGATCCCCAGGATCACCACCGCGACGATCGCACCGGTGCTCAGGTGCACCGGTGCGAAGCCGCCCATCGGCATCGCCAGCAGCAGGAACCCGGTCGCCAGCAGCATCTGCCCGCCTGCCAGCGCCATCGGCGAGTCACCGGTGCCGGTGAGGTACTTGCCCTCGTACACGAACGCGAAACCGTAGCTCGCGGCCGCCGCGAGGCACGCCAGCGCGCCCCAGCTGAGCAGGCCGGACGCCTGCCACGGCGCGAAGATCAGCAGGATCCCGGCGAGCCCGGCGATCAGCCCGGCGACCCGGACCGCGGTCATCCGCGTGCGCGCGCCGAGCATCGGCGCCGCGACCAGCACCCACAACGGCGTCGTCGCGTTCAGGACGCCGGTGATCCCGGAGTCGACGGTCAGCTCGCCCCACGCGAGCAGCAGGAACGGCAGCGCGTTGTGGAAGAACGCCGCGACGGCCAGATGTCCCCAGACCCGCCGTCCCGACGGCAGCCGGTCCCGGCCGAGATAGCAGAGCCCGATCAGCACGGCCGCGCCGAGCGCCACCCTCGCCAAAACCAGCTGTACCGGCGAAAACGCGCCCAGTCCCAGTTTGATCCAGAAGAAACTCGATCCCCACATGAGCGCCAGCGCGCCGATCCGCAGCAGGGTCTTCGTCTCGCCCACCCCAGTCCTCCTTAAGTGCCTGGCCCAGCTTCGCCGCGCCGACGTGTAAGGACAAGCGAAAATAACTGCATGAAGCCTTAAGGAGAACTGTACGATCGGGGCATGCTGGACGTCCGTCGCATGCAGGTCCTCCGAGCCGTGATCAGCAGCGGTTCGATCACCGCCGCCGCCCGGAATCTGGGCTACACACCTTCCGCGATCAGCCAGCAATTGTCCACTCTGGAAAGAGAAGCGGGCGTCGAACTGCTCGAACGCGTCGGCCGCGGCGTGCGGCCGACCCCGGCCGGTTCGCTGCTGTCCGAACACGCGGAAACACTGAGCACCCAGCTCGCGAAGGCCGAAGCCGCGCTCACCGAACTCAAGGAAGGGCGCACGGGCAGGCTCGCGATCCGCTACTTCGCCACGGCGGGCGCTTCGCTGGTGCCCTTGGCCGTCGCCGCCCTGCGCCGGGAATTCCCGGGCGTCCGTCTCGACCTGAAGCTGGTCGAGCCCGACGACTCGCTGCCCGAGATCGAGTCGGGCAAGGCCGACGTCGCGATGATCGTGCTCCCCAGCGACACCCCGCGGATCAAGGGCGCCGAGTACATCCACCTCCTCGACGACCCGTACCGCGCGATCCTGCCGAAGAACCACCGTCTCGCCCGCAAACGCGTCCTCGATCTCGGCGAACTAGCGGAGGATCCGTGGGTCGGCGTCGACGGTCTCCCCGGCGCCTGCCGCGACATCCTGCTCGACGCCTGCGGCGCGGCCGGATTCGCCCCGAACCACGTCGTCGAATCCGAGGATTACCAGACGGCGCAAGGGTTCGTGGCCGCCGGTCTCGGGGTCGCGCTCATCCCGGAACTCGGCCTCGGCGCCCCGCACCCCGGCGTCGCCATCCGCAAGGTCCGCCGCCCCGATCCGGTGCGGTCCATCCACGCGGCCGTCGCCGCGCACGCCAGGGAACACCCCGCGGTGCGGCGATTCCTCGGCGCGATCCGCGAAGGTGCCCGAGCGGCCTGACCGGATGGGTAGGCGGCGATGATCGGTTGGGCAGGAAACCCGGCTGAGCTTGAACAGCCCGACCGGCGGCCGACAACCTGGCAGGGACCCTGCGAACTCCGCCAGTGAAAGGACCCCCGTGCGTCCCTTGATCATCCTGCACGGCTCTTGGCACCAGCCCGCCCATTTCGACGACGTCGCCGAGCGCCTGCGCCGGGAAGGCGTCGACGTCACCGTCCCCGACGTCGGCGCGCGACCGATCGCCGAAGTCACCCGTACCGTCCAGGAGATCGTCGACCGGGCGGCCGAACCGCCGGTCGTGCTCGGGCACTCCTACGGCGGGGTGATCGCCGCCGGGCTGGAGCGGGTCTCGCATTTGATCCTGCTGGCCGCGATCGTCAGCGAACCGGGGGAGACCGCCCGGTACTGGATCGAGCGGGTCACCGAGGAAACCGGTCGCGAACCCGAGTCGCTGCCCCTGATCTTCGACGACGAGGGCATGACCCACCTCGACCTCGCCGCCGTCCGCGAGGCGCTGTACGCCGACTGCTCGGACGCCGTCGCCGAGCGTGCCACGGCGCTGCTGCGCCCGGAGCCCGTCTCGATCTTCACCGAATCGCCGATCGGTGCCTCGTGGAAGGAAATTCCTTCCACCTACATCACCTGCTCCGAAGACCGGGCGCTCGCACCGGAGATGGTCGCCCACTTCGCCGCGCGGTGCGACACGAACGTGACGTGGCGGGCCAGCCACAGCCCGTTCCTCAGCCGCCCCGTCGAACTCGCGACGCTGATCCGCGAGCGGCTCTAGCTAGATCAGGAACAGCTCGGCGAACAGCACCCCGATGAGGATCGCCGCCACCACGGCACCCGCCGTGATCAGCCATTTCCGGGTGTCCGGCGACTTCGCCGCGGCCGGCGCCGCGGGAGCGTAGTGCTGCTGCTGCGGCGCCGGTGGCACGTACTGCTGAGGCGGCTGCTGCTGAGGCGGCTGGAACTGCTGCGGCTGCTGCTGGGGGAACTGCGGGACCGGCTGCTGCGGCGCCGGGGGCATCGGTACGGGCATCGACGCCGGCATCGTCGGCATGGCGGGCGCGGTCGGCGGGATGAACGCCGTCTGCCGCCCCTCGGTGATCGCGCCGAGCGAGCGGACCGTGTCGGCCATCGTCGGCCGCACGTCCGGTTCGGGCCGCAGCATCTTGCGCAGCGCGCCGGCCAGCGGACCGGCGGTCTGCGGCGGCCGTTCCGACGACTCGCCGTCCTCGCCGAACGGCGGCACACCCTCGACGGCCGTGTACAGCGTCGCGCCCAGCGAGAACACGTCGGACGCCGAAGTCGCGGGCTCGCCGCGCGCCACCTCGGGCGCCCGGTACGCGGGGCTCGCGCCGCCACCGGTGATGCCGATGTCGGTGAGCTTCACGCCGCCGTCGTCGGCCAGCAGGACCGTGCCCGGCTCGACGGTCCGGTGCACCACCCCGGCCTCGTGCATCGCGGCCAGCGCCCGGCCGAGCATGATGCCCAGCGCGGCGGCCTGCTCCGCGGTCAGCCTGCCGTGCTCGGCCAGGAAGGCCGACATCCCGCGCGACGGGATGTACTCCATCACCAGCCACACGTCCGGCCCGTCGGGCAGCACGTCGTACACCTTGATGGCGGTGGCGTGCTCGAACTTGGCCGCGTCCTTGCCCTCTTGGACGACGACGGCCTTGGCCTGCTCCGCCCGGTCCGGCGGCAGGCCGACGGGCAGGTACATGCGCTTCATCGCGACCGTGCGCAGCAGACGGGTGTCGAACGCCAGCCACACGATGCCCGCCCGGCCACGCCCGATGGGCTGGTCCAGGCGGTACCGGCCGCCGACGATGGAACCTTCAGAACTCAATGCAATCCTCGGATTACGGGGTCGCCGGAGGCGATGTCGGCTCGGACTCGGACTTTGTCGGCGACGGCGCACTCGAACTCGGCGTCTTCGTCGGCGTTGTCTTGGTCGGCGTCTTGGTCGGCGTCGGCGGGTCCGGCTCCTGGGGCTGAGTCACCTTGCTCGACGTCTTCTTCGACGACGACGTCTCCTTGGGCGGCTCGGACGACTGCGTCTCCGACGGCGATTCCGTCGTCTCGGGAGCCGAGGACGTCGGTGTCGGGGACGGCTTCGTCGAGGAGTTCCCCACCTGCGCGGGCGCTTCCGGGTTGTTCGGGCTCAGCAGCCAGAAACCCAGCGCGGCCAGCGCCACGACCACGACACCGCCGATGATCGCGGGCTTCTTCCACGAGCCCGGCTTCTCGTCGTCGTCCTCGTCCACCGGACTGGTCTGCGCCCGGGTGGGCGGTGGCGGGGGAGGAGGCTGGTCGTCGTAGTCGTCGTCGTAAGGATCGTCGTCGTACCCGCCCGCGGGGATCGGGACGGCGCGCGTGGGCGCCGGGCCACCGCCGGGGTGACCGCGCTCCGACATCAGCGCCGTCTCGTCGTAGTTGTCGTACCCGTCGTAGTCGTCTTCCGGGTACCCCGACGCGGGCGGCTGGTGGTAGTCGTCCTCGTCGTCGTAGTACGACCCGGCGGCGGCCTGATCGTCGAGGAGCGAGCCCGAGTGACCGGCCGATTCGCTGTCGAGCGCCTGGGTCCCGCCCGCGCCCGCGACACCGCCGGCGAGCGCGCCCGCGACGGGGGCGGCGAGCATGGTGTCGTCCGCGGGACCGCCCAGAGGCGTCTCACCCCGGGCGACAGCGGCGAGGAGTTCTTCGCACTCTTCGGCGGTGGGACGGTGCCGCACCTCCGGGTGCAGCAGCACGGCCAGCACGCTGGCGAGCGGGCCGGACTGGCGCGGCGGGATGATCTGCCCGGCCGCGACCGCGTGCAGCAGGCTCAGCGTGTTCTCGCTGAGACCGAACGGCGGCTGGCCTTCGCAGGCCGCGTAAAGCGTCGAGCCGAGCGAGAAGACGTCGGACTCCGGACCGGGGTCGCCGCCGATGGCCACCTCGGGCGCCAGGTAGGCGGGGGTACCGGCGATCATCCCGGTCTTCGTGACCGTGACGTCGTCCTTCGCCCGCGAGATGCCGAAGTCGGTGATCTTCACGGTGCCGTTGGGCGCCAGCAGGATGTTGCCGGGCTTGATGTCCCGGTGCACGATGCCGACCGCGTGCGCCTCGGTCAGCGCCGCCGCGACCTGCGCGCCGATCCGCGCCACCTCCGTCGGCGGCAGCGTCCGCTCCTCCTGCAGCACCTGGGCGAGGCTGGTGGAGTTCAGGTACTCCATGATCAGGCACGGCTGGCCGTTGTCGTCGGTGACGACGTCGAACACCGAGATGGCGTTCGGGTGGTGCAGCCTGGCGGCGATCCGGCCTTCCCGCATCGTGCGCTGGCGGGCGTCTTCGGCGCCTTGGGCCTCGAGGCCGGGCTGCAGCAGCAACTGCTTGATCGCCACCGTGCGGCCGAGTACCTCGTCATGCGCTTGCCAGACGGCACCCATCGCGCCTGTGCCGATCCGCTGGACTATGCGGTATCGACCGGCGACCAGGCGACCCTCGTCGCTCACGCGACCTCCCTTTGGGCTCCGTCTTCACGTCGCGGAGTCGTCCGCGCACGCGGTGCGGCCTTCAGCACGCCACAGCCTTGGAGCGTATGCACATGTAGTGGTCTGTGTGCCGGCTTTTCCGAGACCGACTCGTGACAAGGCTAGGCGCTCACTCTGCGCACACACACGCGGTACGCTCTGATCGCCCTGGGTGGAAGGCCGGTTTACGCGGGGTGTCCGTCACATGTGCTGCGCGGACAGCAGCCGCGCGTCGGTGATCAGACCCGTCGTCTCGTCGGCGAACGCCAGCACCTGGGTGACCCGCACCAGTCCGCCGTCCGGGTTGCGCATGGTCACCACGGCGAGGATCGTGCCGTCGGCCTGTTCCCGGAGGTCCTGGATCTGGATGGCGTCCATGGAGCTCCAAGCCTCGATCAGCTTGCCGGCTTCGGACTGCGCCAGCACCGGCGTGAGCAGGGACTTCGCGCCGTAAGGATCGGCGTCGACGGTCTGGTAGAACTTCCGGACCGCGTCGATCTTGCCTTCGGACGTGCTGATCGCGGCCGGCTTGGTGGCCGTCCGCGAGCTCGTGCTGCTGGTCGCCGAGCCCTGCCTCGACAGCGAACCCGAACCGGTGCCGGAAGACGGCTGGGCCGCCGTGCTGGTGCCGGTCGACGTCGGCTTCTCGTGCTTGAGCTTCGGCTCGGTGGAGTCCGGGACGGCGAGCCCGCCGAGCGCGGCGGCTCCGCTCATCACCTCGGGAGCGGCGGCACCCGGCACCGAACCCTGCCGCTGGGTTCCCGCGAGCACGCCCGCGGTGACGACGGCGCCCGCGACCAGCAGTCCGGCGGCGACCAGACCGGCCATCTTGGCCCGCCGGGCGGCCTGGCTCTCCGGCTCGTCCGAGTCGGGTTCCGGCTTCGGCGACGGCTCTTCACGGGTGCGGGCGGGAACGAACTTCTGCGGCTCCCGGAAGACCTGCTCGAGGTACTCGCGGTCGACGCGGGTGTCGTTCAGGATCTCTTCCGGGATGACGTCCTCGACACGTACGGCGTCCTCACGCCGTATGCGCTGTCGATCAAGCACGAAATTCCTCGCTCTGGTCCGGGGCAGGCGCTGGGCCGTTCGGCCGACGCCATTGGTCCGCGCGGCCGTCTTCTGAACGGTGCGGACCTTGCTGTCGTCAGGTAACCCTGTGGAGACGGTCCACGGCCAGGCTCTATCGCCGGAATGCCGTCGCGATACGACGAACGGCAGCTTAGGTCACCCACCCGGACCAGGGACAACCGCTCGGCGCACCGCACGTGCAGAGGAACAGGACACCTGCACGTGCGCGATCGCCTACATGCCGTCGTCGACGATCTTGTCGTCGTCACCGAAGGTGAACGTGCGCTGCTCCATGGTCTTCGTCCCGTCTTTGTGAGTGACCTCGACGGTGTTGACCGTGACGCCGCGGCGCTGGTCGATGCTGACCTTCTTCACCTCGAAGTAGGCGACGTCGGCGTAGCGCTCGCGCAGGCCCTGCGCGCCTTCTTCGCGCAGGCCGCCGGAGGTCACGGCGGCGGCTTGCTGGGGATTGGTGGTGACGGTGTTGAGGAAGGTCTCGGTGTGGTCGCCCATCGCCTGCGCGTCCGGCTGCGACGCGTACCAGGGGGAGGTCGTGGTGGTGCGGTCGGCGGGCATGACCGGCGGCTTCTGCGGCCGCTCGCTCGACGTCGACGACGCGGGCCGTCCGGTCGTGGCCGGTCCGCCCGAGCCGGGCTGGGACGCGCTGCTGCCGGTGCTTTCCTCGTCCGAAGGCGTGCCGGAGTTGGCGGAACTGCGGTCGTCCTGGGAGGAGGAACCGGTCGCGGAATCGGACGGGTCGCCCGCCGTGCCGCCCTCCGGTTGCGTGGTCGGATTGCCGGCGAGGCCGTCGTTGGTCAGCGGGGCACCGCCGCGGTATCCGGGCCAGCCGCCCTGGCTCTGCTGCTCCGGCAGCGGTTTGCCGACCAGGAACGAACCGGCGAAGAGCAGGCCGACGACGACCAGCGCGGACGCCGCCGCGGCGAACCAGGCCGCTTTGCGCCAGGTCTTGGGCGGAGTCACCGAAGCGGGCACCGAACCGAGGTCGAAGGTGCTCAACCCGTCGATCGGCGGGACTGTGTAGACGCGGACGTCGTCGTCGTCGGTCTCGACCGGCGCG
Organism: Amycolatopsis sp. NPDC089917; assembly: GCF_040684635.1. Lineage (NCBI taxonomy): Bacteria > Bacillati > Actinomycetota > Actinomycetes > Pseudonocardiales > Pseudonocardiaceae > Amycolatopsis > Amycolatopsis sp. NPDC089917. Next base: position 53,277 of record NZ_JBFBGL010000018.1, read on the forward strand.
GGACGACGGGGAGCGGGCGCTGTCAGCGTCACCTTCGTGCGCTGCGCGGCCTTCGCGCGCCGTTCCTCCGCGGAGGGCCGGACGGGTTCGGTGAACGAGACCTCGACGCGTGCCGGGCGTTCCACGGGCACCTCGCGAGCGGGCTGGGGGAGCGGCAGGTGGCCGCTCGATGGGGCGTAGCCGGGGCTCGGCGCCCTCCTGTTCCGCGGTGGCGGCAGAGGAAGGGAACCGGTGGAAGGCGGGGCGAACTCACGGTGTGCGTGATGCCCGTGCCCGGTGGGGCGCTGCCGCCTCGGCGGCACGGGTGGGGTCCAGCTATCGGTACCGCCCGCCCGGTGACGGCCCGCGTGCACGGCGCCGTCCCGTTCTTGGTGTTCCGCCCAGCCGTTCATGTCCGAGCGACCCCCTCACGGGCCGGCCCTGACGGCGATGTGACACCGGTTAAGCCGAACGGAGCAGTGACTTCACGGGATCCCTCGCTTGCAGACTCCCGGGCAGTCTCGTGAGCAAATGCACGCGCATGCGACTGTGGGCGCGCGGGGCCGTAGCCCCCGCGCGCCATGCGGGCATCGCCCGACCCAGACGCAAGGGTCCTCACGGGGACCACACTAAAAGCCCGACGCCCCGCAAGTCTTCACCCAGTCTGCAAGTTGCAGATGTTTCACTCGGTCGGGCGCGGCCGAACGGGCCTCGGTGACGTAACGCAGCGCTATCGGTGCTGGTGAAGCCCTTTAGTTGCCGCTGCGGTACTTCTGCTGGGTCGATTGCAGGGCCTTGGTGGCCGTGATTCCGCTACCCGCTGCAAGCAAAATCGCGATGATGTCGAGCGGCGTTCCCCCACTAGTGAGCAGCCAGGCGAACAGGGAGGCCGCGGTGGTACCCGCGGCGATCGGCCAGCGCGTTTTGATGTACTGGGCGACGGGGGCACCGCCCGCGCGCTTACCCGCCGCGTTGTTCAGCATGGCGAGATAACCGAGATGGCCCAGTGCCGCCAGGACACCGGCGATCGCGATGATCACGGCGATGAGGTTAATCATGCTGTCCAGTTTGCCTGGTCTCACGCCGCCATGGCTCGGGGAACACCCTGAGTTTCGCCTCACGGCACGAGATCGTGACGTGGCCGGATCGCGTTCAGCGGGCTAAACGCGATCCCGGCGCGACGCGGGGGGAGCAAGGGACCTTTGCTGTCGCCCCTGCCTCTAACGACCCAGCCTGCCCCGGCCCAGGTTCAACAGCGCCATCGCCAGCTGCCGCCCCTCCGGGCCGAGTTCGCGGTAGCGCGCCAGCACGTCCATCTCGCGGTTGTAGACGATCCTCGTACCGCCCGCGGCCATCCTGGCGGCGCCGATCGTCTTGGAGACCTCCACGCGGCGTTTGACCAGCCGCAGGATCTCGCCGTCGAGGACGTCGATCTCCTCGCGGAGCGCGCCGATCTCTTCAGCGGTGGCGATGGGCTCGTCGGCGTCCGGCTTCTGTGTGGTGTTCATCGGGACCTCTCTTCGGTCCGGATTCCCTGCTGGCCCCCGGAACAGCGTAAAGCCCCGGGGTCCGCGGACTCCGGGGCTTCGGGTGATGGCATTTCGGCACTATGCGATCACGGGAGCCGGAGTCCGGGTCCCGTAAAAAAATCGCGTCGCGAGGTGCCGCATACCGATCATTATGCCACAGCGAAGCCGTCCTCCCGTTTGAAGTGGCGGCGGGCGCCGCGGACGCGCGCGTGCACGAGGACGCTCATGGCCAGCCAGAACATCGGCATCGCGGGCCAGAAGAACGGCACCCCCGAAACCGTCCAGCGCACGATCAGCAGCACCGAGAGCGCGACGGCGACCGCGAGGTGGATCCGCACCGCCCGATGCCCGAAGACGACGGGACTCCGCCTCGGCGCGGGCTTCGGCAGGTCGGAGGTGAGCGCGGCGAGTTCGTCCGTGTATTTGGTGGAATACACAGCGCTCAGCCGGTCTTCTACCTCTTCGAGGGTGAGACGGCCTTCGCCGCCGGCGGCCTGGATAAGCGAGGCGACCCGCTCCCGGTCGGTGTCGGCGGCCCTGAGCCGGGAGGGAATTCCGTTGGTGTCCATGGCATCCGATCCTCCGCCGCGAACACCGTCCGCGCGTCGGACGGCAGGCGACAACACCGCCTACGCCCGGCGCTGTAGCGTGGACCGGCGATGAACACCCTCTTCGATCTCCCAGCGGACGGTCCGGTCAAGCCCCGGAACACGGACCTGCTCGACGACCTGAACCCGGCGCAGCGCGAGGCCGTGACCCACGCGGGCTCGCCGCTGCTGGTCGTCGCGGGCGCGGGCTCGGGCAAGACCCGGGTGCTGACCCGGCGGATCGCGTACCTGCTGGCCGAACGGGACGTGCACCCCGGCCAGATCATGGCGATCACGTTCACCAACAAGGCGGCCGCGGAGATGCGGGAGCGGGTGAGCGACCTCGTCGGCCGCCGCGCCAACGCCATGTGGGTGTCGACGTTCCACTCCATGTGCGTGCGGATCCTGCGCCGTGAGGCGAAAACGCTGGAGATGTCGTCGAGTTTCTCCATCTACGACTCGGACGACACCAAGCGGCTCATCACCCTCGTCGCCCGCGATCTCGACATCGACCCGAAGAAGTACGCGGCGCGCACGCTGGCCGTGCACATCTCGAACCTCAAGAACGAGCTGATCGACCCGGACACCGCGGTCGCCGACGCGGGCAACGACCTCGAACGCCGCGTCGCCGAGGTCTACGTCGAGTACCAGCGGCGGCTGAACCAGGCCAACGCGTTCGACTTCGACGACCTCATCATGCGGACGGTCGAACTCCTGCAGACCTTCCCGGACGTCGCCGAGTACTACCGGCGGCGGTTCCGGCACGTGCTGGTCGACGAGTACCAGGACACGAACCACGCGCAGTACACGCTGGTCCGCGAACTGGTCGGGACCGAGAAGAACGAGGCCGGGATCGAGCCCGCCGAACTGTGCGTCGTGGGTGACGCGGACCAGTCGATCTACGCCTTCCGCGGGGCGACCATCCGCAACATCGAGGAATTCGAACGCGACTTCCCGAACGCGCGGACCGTGTTGCTGGAACAGAACTACCGCTCGACCCAGACGATCCTGAACGCGGCGAACGCGGTCATCGCGCGGAACCCGAACAGGCGCGCGAAGCGGCTGTGGACCGATTCCGGCGACGGCGAGAAGATCGTCGGCTACGTCGCGGACAACGAGCACGACGAAGCGGCGTTCGTCGCGGGCGAGATCGACGCGCTGGCGGACAAGGGCGAAGCGGACTACTCCGACGTCGCGGTCTTCTACCGCACCAACAACCAGTCCCGTGTCTTCGAAGAGATCTTCATCCGCCTCGGCCTGCCGTACAAGGTCGTCGGCGGCGTGCGGTTCTACGAGCGGCGTGAGGTCCGCGACATGCTCGCGTACCTGAGGGTGCTGGCGAACCCGGAGGACACGGTTAGCCTGCGCCGGGTCCTCAACGTCCCCAAACGCGGCATCGGAGACCGTGCCGAAGCGGTCATCGCGACGTACGCCGAGCGGGAGCGCATCTCGTTCGCGCAGGCGCTGCGTGGCGCCGTCAACGGCGAGATCCCGTTGCTGAACCCGCGTTCCGCCAAGGCGATCACCGGTTTCGTCGAGTTGCTGGACGAGCTCGGCGAGGTCGTCCAGAGCGGCGCCGAAGTCGCCGACGTCCTCGAAGCTGTCCTGGAACGCACGGGCTACCGCGCGGAACTCGAAGAGTCCGACGACCCGCAGGACGCGTCGCGGGTGGAGAACCTGACGGAACTCGTCACCGTCGCGCGGGAGTTCACCGAATTCACCGCCGAGGTCGCCGGTCCGGACGGCGAACTGCCCGAGCCCGACCCCGGTGTGCCGGAGCCGGGCTCGCTGCCCGCGTTCCTGGAGCGGGTCTCGCTGGTGGCGGACGCGGACTCGATCCCCGCGGCCGACGGTGGCGACAGCGAAGACGGCGACGGGCACGACGCGGGAGTGGTCACGCTGATGACCGTGCACACCGCGAAGGGCCTGGAGTACCCGGTCGTCTTCGGCACGGGCTGGGAAGACGGGATCTTCCCGCACATGCGCGCGCTCGGTGACCCGACCGAACTGGCCGAGGAACGCCGGCTCGCCTACGTCGCGATCACGCGGGCCAGGAAGCGGCTGTACGTCTCGCGTTCGATGGTCCGCTCGGCCTGGGGGCAGCCGCAGATGAACCCGGCTTCGCGGTTCCTCGACGAGCTGCCCGCCGAACTGGTCGACTGGCGCAGGCTCGCGCCTTCTTCCTCCTCCGGCGGTTTCGGTTCTTCGGGCGGCTCGCCTCGGGCCGCGACGACGTGGGGAAGCCGCGGTGGCGGCTCGCCCTCGGCGTCGAGGACGGCGAGCACGAGCCCGTTCGGCAAGGGCTGGAAGGACACCGTCGCGCTCAAGCTCGACGTCGGCGACAGGGTCAGCCACGACAAGTACGGGCTCGGGACGGTCGTCGCCTGCGACGGCGTCGGGCCCCGTGCCACGGCGACGATCGACTTCGGCGCCTCCGGCAAGGTCCGGCTGATGCTCATCGGCAGCGTCCCGATGGTCAAACTGTAGCTCTGACCTGCGGTTTCCTCGCCGCCTTCGAAAACTGTCGGACCCTTCCCGTATACCTGTGCCATCGAACACGAGTTCGATGCGCTGGGGTATGCTGGACAAGCCGGTGTACCCCGATCAGGGGAGGGGGCGCACGGTGTGGACGGGGTCTTGTTTGGGGTTCTCTCGAGTGGGGTACTCGAGTACCTGCGGGGTGTTGAAAAAGGGGCGGGGCCGGATCGGGGTCCGGAACCGCCGGAAGTGCTCAGGCTGGTCGCGGCCTGGCGCGCGTTACTGCGGACGCACGAACCGGACGGGGCCGGACGGTGCGTCGTATGCGGGCACGCGCGGCGATGGCTGTTCGGGCCGCGGCCAGCCGGGTACCGAACTCTTCCACGGGGATTTCTCGGGGGACTTCTCGCCGGATGGCGGCCGATCGAACGGCGCCCGGCGGGCCTCTGCACCGTCTGGCAGATCGCCGTGGGGTACTTCATCCGGAAACTGCCCGACGGCGTCGCGTGAGGGCGTTCAGGGCCCGGAAATCCACCCGCGCTCCGAGCCGGAGGACCTACGACGCTTCCCGATGTCCTCGAAGGGGGAAGCGGAGGGCCTGAAGGCGCGCCAGAGCGTCATTGCCCGGCGCGCCCTGGGAGCGGGCGGGATCACCGGTGTGGTGAAGGGACTGCACGGTGGAAGACAACGCGACGAAGCGAAGGGCTTCGGTGAGCGGAAAGGCGAGGCTCGATCAGCCGACGTTGACGCCGCGGGCGGCGAGCCACGGGCGCGGGTCGATCTTCTTCGTGCCGTTCTGCCACACCTCGAAGTGCAGGTGCGGGCCGGTGCTCTGACCGCGGTTGCCGACCTCGGCGATCTCCTCGCCGCACTTGACCTTCTGGCCTTCGCGGACGGAGAACGAGTTCATGTGGCCGTAGACGTGGACCGTGCCGTCGGAGAGCTGGACCTTGACCCAGAGGCCGAAACCGCTGGCCGGGCCGGCTTCGATGACCGTGCCGTCGGAGGCCGCGACGATCGGGGTGCCGATCGGGGCGGCGAGGTCGATGCCGAGGTGGCTCGTGCCCCACCGGGCACCGAAGCCCGAGGTGAAGGTGCCCTTGGCCGGCATGCAGGTCTTGGGCCGCTTGGCCTCTTCTTCGGCCTTGCGGGCCGCTTCGGCCTCACGCTTCACGCGGGCCTGGGTGATGCTGTTGTTGTCCGAGAGCTTCTGGGCCTCGGCCGAGGCGTTCGCCGACTGGCTGGTCGGCAGGAGTTCGGGAGCGCCACCACCGGCTCCGCCACCGAGGGCGAACGAGGCGCTCGCGTCCTGGGTGCTGGCCAGCGGGGTGACGGCGGCGTCGGAGGAATCCGAAACGGACTTCAGGGTCTGCCCGGCAGCGGCGGCCGCGAAGGCGCCGGCGGCGACGGCCGCGACCACGACACGGCCGCGAAGGGCCGAGGACGGGGGCGACAGTCGGTGCGAGCCCCGGACGCGAACGACCGCACCATCGAGTGCGTTCTCGAGCGCCGGGGAAGGAGCTTGGCCGCCGGGGGAGCGGTGTGAAGCCAAGACGGGGCCTTCCGTGTTCGGGGAGTCGGATCAAGAGCCCGGGCGGGGGAACCCGGTGAAGAACCTCGGGGGTGGTTCGTTCGGTGCTCTCATTCGTGATCTGACTGTAATGGGGACCCGGGGACAGTAACGAAGCGGCACCCCGGTCAGCAAGATCTGGCGGCGCTCTCGGCCGATCGGGCGACGGTGATCTGGCCGTTATCCAGTGAAGATTACCCAAAGTTAGAGGATGTTTACTCTTAACCTTGTGATTTGCGTTACAAGATCATGCGGCCGTTCGGGGGTACCGGAGGGCCGGAAAGGAGGCAGACGAGGGAAATAACCGGTTGCCCGGTGATGTTGAAGGACGCTTGCCCGCTCTCGGCCGTCTCCGAGGCCGCTGGCGCCCCTGCTGGCGGGCCCTGCCGGGTCCGGCTTGCTAGCGTCGCCGTCGATGACTTCGCGCTCACGGCACCCCGGCGCAACCGCCGGGCAGGCCGTCCCCGGGACCGCGTCCGCCGAACTTCTCCGGAGCGAACCGGGCGCCCGCCCGCGAGCGCTCCTGCTGTCGGCGGGGCTGGTGTCGGCCGGTGCGGTCGCGCTGGCGGTCGGCTCGCTGATGCCCGCCGTGCGGGGTGGTTCCCCCGGTTTCACGTCCGCTCCGTTGCTGGTCGTACTGGCCTTGGCGCCCGCGGTGGCCGTGCTCTACGCGGTGACGACGGGACGTCCCGGTCTCGCGGCCGGGCTGGTGCTCGGCCTGACCGCGCTCGCGCCCGGACGGCTGCTGCTGGACCTGCAGTTGCTCGCGGACGGATCCCTGGCGTCGCGTCCGGAACTGTTCCTCGCCGACAGGCTGCTCACCTTGCCTCCGGCCGGACCCGGGTTGTGGCCGCTGGTGGCGGGCCACCTGCTCACGCTCGCCGCCGGGGTGTTCGCCGCCGGGACCGCCCGCGACGAGGCGGAGCTGGCGGGCGAACTCGACGGACGGCGTCGGTGGCGGCTGCTCGGGCCCGTGCTCGGCGTGGCGGCCGGGGTCGGCCTGCTGCTCGCGCCCCTCGGTTCGGGCAACGCGTACCTCCTGGCCAAGAACGCTTTCGAGGGGCCGACGGTCGCCATGGCCGGTTACCTGCTGCTCGCCGCGATGCTGCCGCTGACCGTGCTCGTGGCGGTGAGCTCGCCCTCGGCCGGGGTCGGCAAGGGCGGATTCGCCGGAGCCGGGCTGGCGGCGCTCGCGGTCGGCGTGCCGCCGGTGGTCGCGGGGCTGGTCGTGGACCGGCTCTCGATCGCGCCGGGTTCGGTGCTGGTGACGGTCGCGGGCCTGGTGCTGGTCGGGCTGGCCTTCACCCGGTTCGACGTCGTGGAAGCGGACGACGAGGTGACCGGCGACCTGGCGGGCGAGGCCAGGCTGCCCGGGCTGTTCTGGTGGCGGCTGGCCACCGGCGGGCTGGCGTTGCTCGCCGCCGCGGCCGCGGCGGCCGGCGCGCTGACCCCGGTGTTGAAGGCCAACGGTCCGACGCCGGTGCCCGAGACGCCGTCGCGCTGGCTGCTGCTCGGAGCCGCCGTCGTGCTCGCGGTGCCCGCGCTGTTCGTCTTCGTGCCGCGGCTCTCGGCGTTCGCCAGGGGAGTCGTCGCGGCGACGTGGGCGGGTGTCGTGCTCGCGGGGGCGGCCGTGCTGAGCGCGGCCCTGTCCGTGACCGAGGACAAGGCGGTGGACCCGGCGTCGTTCGGTGTCGACCTGCCGCTGCCGTTGCCGGACAAGGTCGGCTTCTCGGCGGGCCAGGGCGTCACGTGGACGTTCATCGCGCTCGCGCTGGCGGCCGTGGCCGCGCTCGCGGCCGTGGTCACCGGAGTCGTGGAACGCGACGTCAGCGACGAAGCCGCCGGGATGGACGTCGAGTCGGACGGGTCACGGGCCGACGGCGCCGTGCTGACCCCGGTCGTCGCGGCGGCGGTGCTGGCGATCGCCGCCTTCGGCACGCCGGTGTTCACCGCGCCCGGCTACACCGCTCCCGGCCTGTGGTCGAACTTCGGCGCGGCGTCGTGGGGCCTGCTCGGCGCGCTCGCGGTCGTCCTCGGCCTGTACGCGCTGGTCCCGCGTTCGCGGCCGGCCGCCTCCGCGGCCGCCTTGGCCGGTGCCGCGCTGGTGCTCGGCCTGCGCGCGGCGGAACTGCCGCTCGTCGGCCCGGGATACGAAGGCTCGTCGGCGGGGATCGGGTTCTGGCTCGCGCTGGGCGCCGCCGTGGTCTCCCTCGTCGCGGGCGGCATGGCCGTCGCGGGCTCACGGCGGTCCGCGTGACCCGTCGTCTCCTTCGCGTCGTGCTGGCCGAGTTCGATGTCGAAGAAGGCGCGTCGGTCGCGCTCGGGAGAGCGCTGCGCGACGACGGCGTCGAGGTCGTCTACGCCGGGCGTCTCGAAACCGCCGAACAACTGATCCGGACGGTCGAACAGGAGGATCCGGACATCCTCGGCGTCGTGCGCGGCGCGAGCGAACCGGAGGGACTCGCCGGAACGCTCCCGGGCGTCCTTCTCTTCGCGGTCGGTAACGGCCCGAGCGGATTCGAGAACGCCTTCGAAAGCCTGGAAGAGGCGTCGAACTGGGTCTCCGGTGTGCGGTCTCACACCGTGGAAACACCGTCTGACCGCGTACGGTGACCGACTTCACCAGGTGCGGAGTCCCCTGCTTCTGCGCAGGTCGCTAACCTCGACTGGTCCGACAGCGCGGTCCGGCAACGGACCACCACAGTGGCGTGTCGTCAGGAGACTGGAGTAGTGGACCTCTACGAGTACCAGGCGAGGGATCTCTTCGCCGCCCACGGAGTACCGGTTCTGCCGGGTGCCGTGGCAAACACCCCCGAAGAAGCCAAGGCCACCGCCGAGAAGATCGGCAACCAGGTCGTCATCAAGGCGCAGGTCAAGACCGGCGGCCGCGGCAAGGCCGGCGGCGTCAAGCTGGCCCAGACGCCGGACGAGGCCGCGGAAAAGGCCGAGGCGATCCTCGGTCTCGACATCAAGGGTCACATCACGCGTCGCGTGCTGGTGGCCGAAGCCTCGGACATCGCCGAGGAGTACTACTTCTCCTTCCTGCTGGACCGTGCGAACCGCACCTTCCTCGCGATGGCCTCGGCCGAAGGCGGCGTGGAGATCGAGCAGCTGGCCGTCGAGCGTCCCGAAGCGCTCGCGAAGATCCCGGTCGACGCGATCGTCGGTGTCGACAAGGCGAAGGCCGTCGAGATCCTGACCGCGGGCAAGTTTCCGGAGAACGTGGTCGACGAGGCCGCCGACGTCGTCGTGAAGCTCTGGGAGACCTTCGTCTCCGAGGACGCGACCCTGGTCGAGGTCAACCCGCTGGTCCGTGACCCGCAGGACAAGATCATCGCCCTCGACGGCAAGGTCACCCTCGACGAGAACGCCTCGTTCCGTCAGCCGGGCCACGAGGCCCTGGTCGACAAGGACGCGGAGAACCCGCTCGAAGCCAAGGCCAAGGCCAAGGACCTCAACTACGTCAAGCTCGACGGCGAGGTCGGCATCATCGGCAACGGCGCGGGCCTCGTGATGTCCACGCTGGACGTCGTGGCCTACGCGGGCGAGAAGCACGGCGGCGTCAAGCCCGCCAACTTCCTCGACATCGGTGGCGGCGCTTCGGCCGAGGTCATGGCGGCCGGACTGGACGTCATCCTCAACGACACCGACGTGAAGAGTGTCTTCGTCAACGTCTTCGGTGGCATCACCGCTTGCGACGCGGTCGCGAACGGCATCGTCGAGGCGCTGAAGATCCTGGGTGACGAGGCCACCAAGCCGCTCGTCGTGCGGCTGGACGGCAACAACGTCGTCGAGGGTCGCCAGATCCTCGCCGACGCGAACCACCCGCTGGTCACCGTGGTGGACACAATGGACAACGCGGCCGACAAGGCCGCCGAGCTCGCCGCGGCAGGTGCGTGAGATGTCGATCTTCATCAACGAGAACAGCAAGGTCATCGTCCAGGGGCTCACCGGCTCCGAGGGCATGAAGCACGCGACCAAGATGCTGAAGTCCGGCACGAACATCGTGGGTGGCGTCAACGCCCGCAAGGCAGGCCAGACCGTCTCCATCGAGGGCAAGGACCTCACCGTGTTCGGCACGGTCGAGGAGGCCATCAAGGAGACCGGCGCCGACGTTTCGGTCATCTTCGTGCCGCCGAAGTTCGCCAAGGACGCGGTCATCGAGGCGATCGACGCCGAGATCCCGCTCGCCGTGGTGATCACCGAGGGCATCCCGGTGCACGACTCGGCCTACTTCTGGGCGCACGCCGTCGCGACCGGCAACAAGACCCGCATCATCGGGCCGAACTGCCCCGGCGTGATCAGCCCCGGCAAGTCGAACGCGGGCATCATCCCGGCCGACATCACCGGCGCCGGCCCGATCGGTCTCGTGTCGAAGTCCGGCACGCTGACCTACCAGATGATGTACGAGCTGCGTGACATCGGTTTCTCGACCGGTGTCGGCATCGGCGGCGACCCGGTCATCGGCACCACGCACATCGACGCCCTCGAGGCGTTCGAGGCCGACCCCGAGACCAAGGTCATCGTGATGATCGGCGAGATCGGCGGCGACGCCGAAGAGCGCGCCGCGGCCTACATCAAGGACAACGTGACGAAGCCGGTCGTCGGCTACGTCGCGGGCTTCACCGCGCCCGAGGGCAAGACCATGGGCCACGCCGGCGCCATCGTCTCCGGTTCCTCCGGCACGGCCGCCGCCAAGAAGGAGGCCCTCGAGGCCGCCGGCGTCAAGGTCGGGAAGACCCCGAGCGAGACCGCCGTCCTGGCACGCGAGCTGTACAACAGCCTCTGATCTTCGGAGACTGAGCTTTCCCCGGCGGGCCGGGCACCACACCGGTGCCCGGCCCGCCTGCTTCTGCCCCCACCGGATCGCGTTCAGCCCGCTAAACGCAGTCCGGGGCCGCGTCGACTTTCGCGGGCTAATCGCGATCCGGCGGGCGGGTCGACTTTCGCGGGCTAATCGCGAAGTGGGGCTTCGCGAGGGGTTTCGTGGGGAACCCGATCGGGTGTACAGACGTCTCAGAGCCCGAGGCGTGGGGTGACCGCGTGTGCGCTAGCGTTCGAGCATCACAGCCGCCTCGTTTGTCCCGGGAGTTCCGCGCGCCCCGGGGTGCCGGTCGAACGACAGGAGAGCATTCGGATGTCCTATCCCAGCGGTGGGCCCGGCTACCCCCAGCAGGGTGGCGGCCAGCAACCCCCTCAGTCCCACCCCGGCTCGGGAGCCTTCCCACAGCAGCAGGCGCCGTCGGCCCAGCCGGCGCCGCTGAACCTGGCGCTGCTGCTCGCGCTCGCCGTCACGGTCCTCGGCCTGGTCCAGTTCTTCATCGGCTTCTCCGACGAGGCCGACGCCGCCGGGCAGGTCTCGGTCTTCCTCCTGGTCAGTGGTCTGCTCGCGGCACTGCACGCGCTGCCGCGCGGCCCGAAGACCCTGCCGTTCGCGGCGCTGTTCAGCGTCCTCGGCGCGTTCGGCGCGCTGGACCTGATCATCGGCTACGGCAGCGGTCGTTCGGAGGTCTCGGTCCCGGGCATCCTCACCGTGGTGCTGATTCTCGGCATCCTGCAGATGCTGGTCGCGGTCGCGGCGCTGCTGTTCGAGCACGACGTCATCAAGCTGCCCGCCGCGAAGCCGCAGCAGCAGGCGCCGCAGGGCCCGTACAGCCAGCAGTTCCCGCAGCAGGCCCCGCAGGGACCGTTCGGTCAGCAGGGCCAGCAGGGTCCGGCCGCCACCCAGGTCCAGCCGTTCCCCGGCGCGGGCCAGCAGGGGCAGCAGGCCCAGGGCGAGCCGTCCGGCCCGTTCGCGCAGCCCGGCGGATTCCAGCCGCCGGTCACGCAGCCGCCGGGCCAGCAGGCCACGACGTACGCGCCGCAGCAGGGGCAGTTCTTCCAGCAGCCGCCGTCCTCCTCTCCGGAGCCGGGCCAGAACCCGGGTACGCCGCCGGGTGGTTTCGGCCAGCAGAGCTGATCTTTCAGACCTGAAAACACCCGCTGTGACTCTTCGTGTCACAGCGGGTGTTTTTGCTTTCCGGGTTACCCGACCGGGTGGGTTGGGCCACGTGCGCCGTTCGGCGGCGGCGTGCCTCACCCGGACGGAGCAGCACGGATGTCATGGTGCGGATCATGAAGATGCTCACCCGCGACGAACGCCCGCCGGGCGAAGAGCCGGTGAGCGACCTCGTCCCCGAGCCGGAGGTGTCCAGGGCGAAGCGGGTTCGGGTGTTGCTCGCCGCGGCCTGCTCACCGCTGCTCTTCTCCTTCACCGCCGTCGCGTTCGTCCTCGCGGTGGTCGCGTTCACCGCCGACCGGGCCCGGTTCTCCGCCACCGGCGCCCTGCTCGCCGCCGGGCCGGGCTGGCTCGCCTCGTGGCAGGTGGAACTCGACCTCGGCGGGCATACGCTCGGCGTGCTGCCGATGCTGCCGACGCTCGTCGTCGCGTGGCTCGTGGCGCGGTCGGCCGCGCGGGCCGTCCGCCGGATCGGTGGCCGGACCCCGGCGGACGCCGTCCCGGTGGTGACGGTGATCGCCGGGGCGCACGCGCTGTTCGGCGTGCTCATCGCCTTGCTGACCGGCGGATCGCCGATCGGGGTCAATCCGCTGACCGCCTTCTGCGTCCCGGGACTGTTCGCCGGGCTCGCCGCCGTCGCGGGAGTCGCCAAGGTCTGCGGGCTGCCGGCCACGGTGCGGGACCGGTTCGACCCGGTGGCCGTCCACGGCCTGCGGGCGGGCGCGCTCGGCCTCGCCGCGCTGATCGCCTGCGGCGCGGTGGTGTTCACCGCGGCCACCGCGCTCTCTTGGTCCACTGTGGACAGTTTGTTCGAGCCGGGCTTCGGTGCGAGCTTCGGCATGTTCGTGCTTTCCGTCGCCTACCTGCCGAACGCGGTGGTCGCGGCGCTTTCCTTCGCCGCGGGGCCGGGCTTCTCCGTCGGTTCGCTGACCGTCGGGATGTTCGGCTATCAGGAAGGACGGCTGCCGGGAGTGCCGGTGCTGGCGGGGATCCCGTCGCACCACGCCGTGTGGTGGCCGGCGTTGCTGCTCCTGCCCGCGCTGGTCGGGGCGCTGGTCGGCTGGCGGATCCGCGCGATCGACGAGGATCCGATGCTGCGGATGCGGGCGGTCGCCGTCGCGGGCGCGCTCGTCGCGTTCGGCTGCGTCGTCCTCGGGACCCTCGCCGGCGGCAGGCTCGGCGACGGGCCGTTCGACCCGGTCAGCGTGCCGGTCGGGGTCGCGTCGGTGATCGCCTTCTGCTGGATCGTGATCCCCGGCGGGTTCGTCGCGTTCTTCGCCGGAGCACACGAGCCTCCCGAACCGCCAGGGGAGCCCGGGGTCGAGATCGTCGCCGAAGCCGATGAAGACGTCGTCGAGCCCGAAACGGACGAAGCGGCGGAAACCGAGGAAGACGCCGAAGCCGAACTCTCCGAGGAAACCGAGGAATTCGACGACGAGGCCGAGGCGGAACTCGCCCGCGAACTCGGTGAGGACCTCGACGAGCCCCCGGCGGAAGAAAGGCCCGAACCCGAGCCCGAGCAGGACGTCGCTGTGACCGAGTCCACCGAGGGGTCCGGCGACGAAAGCGCGCCCGGCGGCGACCGTTAGGGTTGTCGCGACCAGGTGAAGCGCCGTACGCCCGAGTGCGTACCGCCGTGGCAAGGAGCCCGTTCTGGCTAGTCGGTTGGACCTGCCCACTCCGGTGAAGCTCGTCGTCCTCGCGTCCGGTTCCGGCACGCTGCTGCAAGCCGTGCTCGACGCGGTCGAAAAGCCGAATTTCCCGGCGAGAGTGGTCGCCGTCGGAGCGGACCGCACCGGGATCGAAGCGCTCACGCGCGCCGAGCGCGCCGACGTGCCGTCGTTCACCGTGCGGATGGCCGACCATCCGGACCGCGCGGCGTGGGACAAGGCGATGACCGAAGCCGTCGCCGCCTACCAGCCGGACCTGGTCGTCTCGGCGGGGTTCATGAAGATCCTCGGCGCCGAATTCCTTGCGCGGTTCCCCGGCCGCGTGATCAACACGCATCCGGCGTTGCTGCCGTCGTTCCCCGGCGCGCACGCCGTGGCCGACGCGCTGGCGATGGCGGTCAAGGTCACCGGGTCGACGGTGCACTTCGTCGACGCCGGAGTCGACACCGGGCCGATCATCGCGCAGGAGCCGGTGATCGTGGAGTCCGACGACGACGAACACGTCCTGCACGAGCGGATCAAGGCCGTGGAACGCAGGCTCCTGGTGGAAACGATCGAGAAACTCGGCCGGAGCGGGTGCTCGGTCGAGGGACGAAAGGTGAGGTTTTCGTGAGTACCGCACAGGGACAGCGTCCCGTCCGGCGCGCGCTGATCGGTGTCTCGGACAAGGCCGGCCTGCTCGAACTCGCCACCGGGCTGCACGCGGCCGGCGTCGAGATCGTGTCGACCGGAGGCACGGCGAAGGTCATCGCGAACGCCGGCGTGCCGGTGACGCCGGTCGAACAGGTCACCGGGTTCCCCGAGTCCCTCGACGGCCGGGTCAAGACGCTGCACCCGCGCGTGCACGCGGGCCTGCTCGCCGACCGCGACCGCCCGGAGCACGTCGAGCAGCTGAAGCAGCTCGACATCGCGCCGTTCGACCTGCTCGTGGTCAACCTGTACCCGTTCACGCAGACCGTCGCCTCGGGCGCGAGCCCGGAGGACTGCGTCGAGAACATCGACATCGGCGGCCCGGCGATGGTGCGTGCCGCGGCGAAGAACCACAACAGCGTCGCCGTCGTGGTCGACCCTTCCCGCTACGAGTGGGTGCTGGAGCGCGTCGCCGCCGGCGGTTTCGAGCTGACCGACCGCAAGCGGCTCGCCGCGCAGGCCTACGCGCACACGGCGGCGTATGACACCGCCGTCGCCGCGTGGTTCGCCAACGTCTACGCGCCCGCGGACGACTCCGGTTTCCCGGACTTCACCGGCGCTTCGTGGGAGCGCGGCGACGTGCTGCGCTACGGCGAGAACCCGCACCAGAAGGCCGCGCTGTACAAGCACTGGCGGCCGGGCCTCGCGCACGCGGAACAGCTGCACGGCAAGGCCATGTCGTACAACAACTACGTCGACACCGACGCCGCCCGCCGCGCCGCCTACGACTTCGACGCCCCGGCCGTCGCGATCATCAAGCACGCCAACCCGTGCGGGATCGCGGTCGGCGAGGACATCGCCGAGGCGCACCGGAAGGCGCACGCGTGCGACCCGGTCTCGGCCTACGGCGGGGTGATCGCGACCAACCGGCCGGTGACCCGCGAGGCCGCCGAACAGATCTCCGAGGTGTTCACCGAGGTCGTCCTGGCGCCGGACTTCGACGCGGAGGCGCTGGAGATCCTGCAGCGCAAGAAGAACGTGCGGCTGCTGAAGCTGCCCGCGATCACGTCGCCGGATCCGATCGAGTTCCGGCCGATCTCCGGCGGCATGCTGGTGCAGACCGTCGACACGATCGCGGCCGAGGGCGACGACCCGGCGAACTGGACCCTCGCGACCGGCGCGCCCGCCGACGAGCGGACGCTGGCCGACCTCGAGTTCGCGTGGCGTTCGCTGCGCGCGGTGAAGTCGAACGCGATCCTGCTGGCGAACGACGGCGCGACCGTCGGTGTCGGCATGGGCCAGGTCAACCGCGTCGACTCCTCGCGGCTCGCGGTCTCACGGGCGGGCGACCGGGCGAAGGGCTCCGTCGCCGCTTCGGACGCCTTCTTCCCGTTCCCGGACGGGCTCGAGGTCCTGCTGGAGGCCGGTGTCCGCGCCGTTGTCCAGCCGGGCGGATCGATCCGCGACGCCGAGGTCATCGCCGCCGCCGAGGCCGCCGGGGTCACCCTGTACCTCACCGGCACGCGCCACTTCGCCCACTAGCCCCGCGACCTCCGTTTAGCGGGCTGATCGCGATCTGGAGACGGATCGAGTTCAGCCCCCTAATCGCGATCCGGGGGTGCCCGCGGACCGCACTGTGGGCATTCCCGGTGCCCGGCCCCGGTCGCCGTGCCATGCTGACCGCGTGTCGCCTTTAGCGGGCTAATCGCGATGCGGAGCGTACGCAAGGGATCGGTAGGAGGATCGGTGCACCAGCCGCCGCAGGGGTATGGCCAGGGGCCGGGGTACGGGCCGGGAGGCCAGCCTGGCTACGGGCAGCAGCCGGGTTACGGACCGCCTCAGCCAGGCGGGCCGGGCCACGGCCAGCAGCCCGGATACGGCCAGCAGCCCGCGTACGGTGCGCCTCCCGGTTACGGCCCGCCGCCCAAGAAGAAAAAGACCGGGCTGATCGTCGGCCTCATCGTGGGCGGCGTGGTGCTGCTCGGCCTGGGCATCCCCGGCGGCATCTTCGCGTCGGAGTACTACTCGTCGGTCGGCAAGGCGCCGGTCTCCGAGCAGCCGCCCGCCGAATGCGCGATCTCCCCGGAGGTCCTGAACAAGACGCTCATGACCAGCTTCCAGGGCTCCCGCGAGAACGAGATCAAGGCGCTCGAGATCGTCACCAAGCAGCGGGGTTGCTCCTGGCTGGCGCCGGACGGCGACAACGTCCACGATCGCGCCCTCCAGGTCACGATCTATCGCCACGAGGGGCCGGACGCCGAAAAGCGCGCGGCGGAGTCGTCGACCGGATCGGCCGCGCCGTCCGAGCGTCAGCAGCAGGTTCAGGGCATCGGGGAGAAGGCGGTCCTCGTCTCCCTCGACACCGACAGCGCCTTCAGCGGTGCCGAACTGCGATACACCCAGGGTGTGTACGTCGTCATCGTCACCTACAAGGGCTGGGACAAGGGGTTCTTCACGAACTCGCCGATCCCGCCGGCGGAGTCCGCCGAAGCGGCGAAGTCCGTCGGCGCCGACATCGCCAAGAAGCTGCCCCGCTAGGCGTACAGGCCGTTCAGCCAGGCCGTCCACGCCTCCTCGGCCTTGTCCGCTTCAGCGTCTTCGGCGAACAGGTGGTGCCCGATGCCGACAGGCCAGCCCCAGACGTTCCGGCCGTAGAAGCGGTACAGCGCGTCTTCGGTCCGGAGGCCGATGAAGGCCGACGTCAGGTAGTCGACGACGCCTTCGATGGTGTCGACGCCCGGCACCTCGAAGCGCGCCTGGCCGCCGGCGACCGTCGCGCCGATCGCCGTCCGCACGACCTCGAACGCTTCGGGAGCCTTCGACGCTTCGGGCGCGTCGGTCTTGAAGTACTTCGCCTCGCGCCGGTTGAAGTGCGTCAGGTACTCGCCCAGCGAGTGGTAGTAGAACGCCGTGTGCCGCTTGCACGCGTCGTACTCCACGTCGTCGAGCACCGTGTTGTGCTCGTAACGCAGGTACGTGCCGCCGTCCTTCGGTTCGAGGACGTATTCGAGCGTGTTGAACCAGCCGCTCTCGTCTTCCGCGTAGGTGACGAAGCGCTGTGACGGTTTCCAGACGGTCACCATCCCGCCGTTCGGGGTGAGGCCGGACTCGGCACCGCCGTCGCGCGGTTCGTACCGGATCGGCCAGAGCCAGCCGCCGCTGCCCGTGGTGATCGCGGCCCAGGTGTCGGCGGGAGTGGTGGGCATGAAGCCCTCGAAGCGGACCTCGGATTCCTTCGCCATGTCTGTCCTTTCTCGTGTGCCTTCACAGACGCGACGCCTGGCCAGGGCCCGTTTCGACAAACAGATCGAGATTTGCCCGCGAAAGTCGAAGTGACTCAGGTCACATTCCGGGGTGTCGAGGTGGGCGGGACAGCGGCGTCCCTGGGGTGTCCGCGAAGAAAGCGACCCGAGGAGAGCGACATGCAGCAGAGCGTGATCGACGAGATCCTGAACCGCCCGCTCAGCCAGGAGCTCCTGGCCCGTGACCTGGCCCGGCTGGCCTACACCGCGCTCGACGGCACGCCGCGGTCGATCCCGATCGGCATCCACTGGAACGGCCGGGAGATCGTCATGTGCACCCCGACGAACGCGCCGAAGCTGCCGTCGTTGCGCCGCAACCCCGCCGTCGCCCTGACCATCGACACCGAATCGCACCCGCCGAAGATCCTGCTCCTGCGCGGCACGGTCGAGCTGGACTACGTCGACGGCATCCCCGACGAGTACATGCAGTGGAACGGCACCTACGAGATGACGCCCGAACAGCGGGTCGAGTGGGAAGCGAACGTCCGGTCGCTGTACGACGGCATGGTGCGCGTCGTGATGACCCCGACCTGGGTCAAGCTCATCGACTTCGAGAACACCCTGCCCACCGCCGTCGAAGAGCTCCTGCAGCGGCAGGCAGCGCGTCAGAACGCCTGAAAGGAACCCGTCATGAAGCTCGAACACGTCGGCGTCGTCGTCCACGATCTCGAAGCGGCCAAGGCCTTCTTCACCGCACTCGGCCTCGAACTGGAAGGCGAGGCATCCCTCAAGGGCGACACGGTCGATCGCCTCACCGGTCTCGAAAAGGTCCGGACGGACATCGCCGTGCTGCGGCCGCCGGACGGTCACGGAGGCGTGGAACTGATCAAGTATCAGTCGCCGAGCCGCGACGGCCATTCCCGCGTGCCGATGAACACGCCCGGCATCCGCCACTTCGTGTTCTCGGTCGAGGACATCGAGGACGTGCTGGAGCGCTCGCGGGCGCACGGCGGCGAGCTCGTCGGCGAGTTGGTGCAGTACGAGGACAGCTACCGGCTCTGCTACGTCCGCGGTCCGGAGGGGATCACCGTCGAGCTTGCGGAGGAGCTCGTACGCCGGGAAGCGTAGGCGAGAAGCCGCGTCTCGACGGATTCCCGCGAAGTCCCGCGCTGCCAGCATTTCCGTCATGACGCTGACAGGAATCCTGGCCGCCGCGCTGATCTTCACCGGCGCTCCCGCCCTCACCTCGGACGACGTCCGGGTGCACACCGGAGTGATCGACGGCGCCCGGTACCGGGTCGAGGTGCCGCCGAACTGGAACGGCAAGTTGTTGCTGTACAACCACGGGATCTACCCGCCGGGCTACGTTCCCGAGGTGGTCGAGCTCGCCAACCGGGAGGAGGCGAAATCCGTTCTCCTCGGCGAGGGGTACGCGCTGGCCGCGTCGCTCTACAGCAAGCCGAACGGCTTCTCGGCCCGCGAAGCCGTGCAAGACCAGACAGCGCTCCTGTCCTGGTTCGACCGCAACGTCGGCCGCCCGGCGCAGGTGCTCACCTGGGGAGCCTCCGGCGGCGGCCTCAACGCGGTCCTGCTGTCCGAACGGCTTCCGCGGCGGATCGACGGCGTGCTGGCGATGTGCGGCCCTGTCGCGGGCGGCGCCGCGCTGTTCGGTCAGGCGCTGGACCTCGGTTTCGCGGTCCGGACACTGCTGGCGCCCGAGCTGGAGGTCGTCCGGATCGCCGACCCGCCGGCGAATCTCGCGAAAGCCCATCAGGTGATAGCGAAGGCGCTGGAATCACCCGATGGACGGGCACGGCTCGCTCTCGCCAACGCGTTCGCCGACGTCCCCGGCTGGTCGACGGCGCTCCGTCCGCGCTCCGCCGACGTCGTCGAGCAGGTCCGTCAGCAGACGGAGTTCGTCCAGGCGGTCTACGACCAGTTCGCGTGGGGCGCTCATCGGGCCGACCTGGAGGCGCAGGCCGGTGGGAACCCGACCGGGAACATCGGAGTGGACTACCGCGGCCTGCTCGCGCGGTCGAGTGAACGCGACCTCGTGAACCAGGCTTACCGTGACGCGGGCCTGGATCTCGGCGCCGATCTCGCCAAGCTCGCCGTCGCGCCCCGCGTCGAGGCCGACGGCGCCGCCGCCCGATGGCTCGCCCGCATCGGAACGCCGACCGGACACGGCCGCCAGCCCGTCGTCACGCTGCATCCGATCGGGGACGGCGTCGCCCCCGGACACGAACGGAACTACGGCGACCGCGTCGATTCCGACCGGATCCGGCAGGTGTTCGTGAACCGGGGCGGGCATTGCCAGCACACCGCCGCCGAGGAGCTGACGGCGTTGCGGGTGCTGCGGGATCGCGTCGAAACCGGCCGCTGGTCGTCGACGTCGCCGGAGCGGCTGAGCGCCGAGGCGAACCGGTTCGGGCCGGAGCTCCACTTCCTTCGCGACTGGTTGCACGGTGACCAGGGCACCACCGCGCCCGCTTTCCGGCGGCACCACCCGGCTCCGCTGCCGCGCGTGGCTTGACGCCTCAGCCGTCGACGGGATGGCTCGCCTGGAAGGCCAGCCTCCCGTCGGCGTCCGCCGCGATCCGGTCGAGCAGGTCGTCCAGCGCCAGGAAGACCTCCCACGACGGCTGGCCGCTCGCGGCGGCCAACCGGTCGACCAGCAGCTGTTCCAGGTCGGTGACCCGCTTCGCCTTCCACACCTTGTCCGCGACGCTCACGAGCAGATCCTCGACGCCGACGTCCGCGCCCAGGCGGCGTGCGTCCGCGCGAACCGGGCCCGGTTCGCGTCGATTCCTTGGGAGACAAGGAGTTCGTAACCGGCCTGCTCATGCGCGGAGCCGGGGCCGGACAGCTCTTCGCGGTGGATCGTCTTGCCGACGTCGTGGACGGCCGCGCCGAACAGGGTCGCTTCGCGGTCGAAGGCCACGTCCGGGTGCTGCTTCTCCATCCAGCCGGCCAGCGAACAGGCCACCTCGTGGACCGCGCGCAGATGCGCGGCGAGCCGCGGGGGAGCGGACAGTTCCTCCAGCAGTTCGCTCACTTCGTCCGGCAGGGGACGGAGCGGCGGCTCGCCGGGATCGGTCAGGGCACGGCGCAAAGCAGGCGAGGGCATGACGTCCAGAATGACAGAAACCGCCGATCATTCCCCGTGATAGCGCAGGCCTGTGCGCTTCAGGACGACCCAGTGCTCACCGGGCCGGTCCACGACGACCGGATACCACCTCGGGGCGACGGCGGCGGTCAGTTCCTCGCCGCGGTCGACGAGCGAACTCACCGCGGGTTCACCCACCACGATGAGCGCGGACCAGTCGACGTGCGCCAGTAGGTTGTCCTCGGTGACCCCGAAGCGGTCGTCCAGGACGGTGACCAGGTCGTGCCCGGTGTCCGGACCGGACCGGACTTCCTCGACGTCGGGCACTTCGTCGATGTCGACCTCTTCGCACTCTTCATCCTCGTCCTCTTCGTCGTCTTCGCGTTCTTCGGACCACACGTGGTGGTCGAGCCGCGAGATGGCGTTGCTCAGGTCGAAGGCCTGCTCGTCGGTCATGCACAGGGTCACGGTGTGCCCGTCGGTCAGCGTGAACGTCAGTTCCGCCTCCGGGTAGCCACTGGTGCCGGGCTCCGCTTCGACCATGCCGGCGACGGTCCCGGCCAGCGCCGTGGGCGCCGGGCTCGTGTGCCAGTCGAGCGACGGCAGGTTCGCGGCCATCTCCAGGACGCAGGTCGCGGCGGTCCAGAACGCCTCCTTGTCCCGGAAGTCCTTGCGGGTGCCGGTCAGGGTCCGCCCGCTGCCCAGCGGTTCGGTGCGGGCGTCGATCCGGCCCCGGCCGGTCCCGTTCTCCCAGACCGCGGTGACCGTGACCCGGTTGGCCAGCCGTTTGCGGTAGTTCTCGATGTGGCCCTCCCTGGCGAGTTCCCAGCCGTTCACCGTCTCGGGCCAAGCGTCGTTCACTGCGGACTTTCCTTTCCGGCGAGGGGATTCCCGGCCTCGGACGTGACAGGTCCGGTGATCGTTCCCACCTCGCTTGACAACCGTCGCGGGACCCGGTCTACTGGAGTTATCGAACAAGCGTTCGAAGTGCCGCCTTCCCCGTGGCGCGTCCTGTTCCGTCCATAAAGGACGGTCTAGATGTCGTGGGGAGGCTGGTCCGTGACAGCGGAGGTGGTCGAGGCACGGGCCTTGCCGTTGGCGAGGCTGGCGGCCTTGCCGGGAGTGAGCACGGCCAGTGGCGTGGCTTCCGCGGCCGAACACGCGAGGACGACGGGAAGGGTGCTCCCGGTGTCCCCGGCGTTGTCCGGTCTGCTGCCCGCCGCGGGGCTCCGGCGCGGGAGCACCGTATCGGTGCTGGGGTCCACGTCACTGATGCTCACCCTGCTGGCCGCCGCGACCGCCGGCGGTGCGTGGGCGGTCGCGGTCGGCCTGCCCACGCTCGGGGTGGTCGCCGCCGCGGAACTCGGGGTCGAGGTGGGCAGGCTGGCGCTGGTCCCTCGTCCTGGCCCCGAGTTCCCGGCGGTGACCGCGGCCCTGCTCGACGGCTTCGATCTCGTGGTCGTCGGTCCGGGGCTCGCCCGGCCCGACGTGGCGAGACGGCTGTCCGCCCGCGCGCGCAACCGCGGTTCGGTCCTGCTCTCACTGGGTTCGTGGCCCGGTGCGGAGGTCGAACTGAGCTGTCGTCGCTCGCGCTGGACGGGTTTCACCGGTGACGGCGCGGGCTACCTGCGCGCTCGTGAGGTGGAGGTACGGACGGGTGGCCGGGGCGCGGCCGCCCGGCCGAGGTCGGTGTTGCTGCGGTTTCCCGGCGAGGGCGAGGTCCGGAAGGCCGACTTCCCCACGCCGGCCCCGGCGACCGTGGCGAGGTGGGGGACGGCGTGAACCCACCTCTGCGCATGCTGGTCTTGTGGTGCCCGGACTGGCCCGCGGTCGCCGCCGCGGCCGTCGCGGGCGAGGCCGTCGGCCGCCCGGCCGCGGTCTTCTCGGCGAACCGCGTGGTCGCCTGCACCGCGGTCGCCCGAGGGTATGGCGTCCGGCGCGGGATGCGGCGGCGTGAAGCCCAGTCGTGCTGTCCGGAGCTGGCGGTCTTCGGCGAGGACGACGGCCGTGACGCCCGGCTCTTCGAGTCGGTCGCGCGGGCGGTGGAAGAGCTGGCCGTCGGCGTCGAGGTGGTACGCCCGGGGATCGTCGCCGTCCCGGTCGACGGCGCGGCCGGGTACTTCGGCGGTGAACACGGTCTCCTCGAACGGCTGGTGGACGAGGTGTCCGTGGCGGCGGGAGTGGAATGCCAGGTCGGCGTCGCCGACGGCCTGTTCGCCGCGACGCTCGCCGCCCGTCGTTCGACGCTGGTCGATCCCGGTGGGACGGCGGAATTCCTGGCCCCGCTGCCCATCCGCGAACTCGACCAGCCCGAAGCAGGCCGAACCGGACTGGTCACTTTGCTCAAGCAGCTCGGCCTGCGCACGTTGGGCGCCTTCGCGGGGCTCGACGAAAGCGACGTCTCCGCGCGGTTCGGCATGGAGGGCGTGCTCGCGCACCGGCTGGCACGAGGGCGGTCCGAACGTCCGCCGTCGCGCCGTCGGCCGCCACCGGAACTCTCGCTCGCGAAGGCGTTCGACCCGCCGATCGACCGGATCGACGCCGCCGCGTTCGTGGCGAAAGGACTCGGCGAGCGCTTCCACGCCGGGCTTGCCGCGCACGGGCTGGCCTGCACCCGCCTCGGCATCTACGCCACCACCGAGACCGGTGAACAACTCGGCCGGGTGTGGCGCTGCGCCGAACCGCTGACCCCGCTCGGCGTCGCGGACAGGGTGCGCTGGCAGTTCGAAGGCTGGCTGAAAGCCCGGGACACCTCGGCGCGGCCTCGATCCGGTGTCGTCCGGCTGCGGCTGGAGCCGGAGGAGACCGTCGAAGGCCGGTCGCTGCAACTCGGGCTGTGGCAAACGGGTGCGACGGGCACGCTGCGCCCGGCCACCGAGGACGAGGGGCTGTCCGGCGAGCGGGCCGGCCGCGCCCTGGTGCGGGTGCAGGGGTTGCTCGGTCCGGAGAGCGTCTTCACCGCGGTGCTCGACGGCGGTCGCGATCCCGCCGAGCGCGTCCGGCTGGTGCCGTGGGGCGACAGACGGGAGAAGTCCGCGCAGGCGGACGCGAACTGGGCCGGGAGGCTCCCGTCGCCCTCCCCGGCGACGGTGTTCGCCCGGCCGGTTCCCGCTCAGGTGCTGGACAGGAACGGCCGCGTCGTGGAGATCACCGCGCGGCGCCGGGTCACCGCCGCGCCGTTCGTCGTGAGTTTCGAGGGCGAGGAGCCGCGCGAGGTCCTCGCCTGGGCCGGGCCGTGGCTGGTCGGTGTCCGGGCCGGTGCCGGTCACGCGCGGTCGGGGACCCGGATCCGGTTGCAGGTGCTGCTGGCCGACGGGCACGACGCCGAGGAGGCGGTGCTGCTCCGCTTCGAACACCACAGGAATCCGATGTGGACACTGGAAGGGAAGTACGACTGAACATGGACGAGGAGTACACGCGGCTGGTGCGGCGCTGGCTGGAGGAACCGGCCATCCCGGTGCAGCGTGCGGAGCTGGACACGGCCTGGGCGGCGTGCGTCCCGCGAGCGGAAGTGTTCGTCCCCGCGCCGAGACGTTCGACCGAGAACCGGTGATCCGATGGGCTGGGACAATCCTCCGCGGCCGTGGAGGGACCTCGCCCGCGAGCTCGCGGGCGAGGTCCACCCCGGAGACGGCGGTGACAGCCCTGCGTGGAGCGCCAAACGGGAGGGCTACCAGCGGCCCCCGGACCTGACGGGGCGGATCGGCGAGGACGACGGCGCCACCTCACACCGGGTGCCGTACGCCGAACTGCACTGCCATTCGAACTTCAGCTTCCTCGACGGCGCGAGCCATCCCGAGGAGCTGGTGGAGGAGGCCGCGCGGCTGGGTCTGGACGCGATCGCGCTCACCGACCACGACGGCATGTACGGCGTGGTGCGCTTCGCCGAAGCGGCCAGGGAGCTGGGTGTGCACACCGTCTTCGGCACGGAGCTCAGTTTCGGCCTGTCCGGGCCGCAGAACGGGGTCGCCGATCCCGAGGGCGAGCACCTTCTCCTGCTGGCCAAGCAGAAGGACGGCTACCTGAGCCTGAACCGCGCCATCACCGCCGGACAGCTGTACGGCTTCGACAGGGAGTCGTTGTCGCCCAAGGAAAGGGCGGAGAAAGGCAGGCCCGTCTACGACCTGCGCGCGGTCGCCGAAGAGGTCGACGGGCAGTGCGTCGTGCTCACCGGCTGCCGCAAAGGCGCCGTGCGCAAGGCGCTCGTCACCGAAGGCCCCGCCGCGGCCGTCGAGCGGCTGAAGGAGCTCATCGACTGCTTCGGCAGGGAAAACGTCTACGTCGAGCTCATCGACCACAGCCTTCCCCTGGACAGCACGCACAACGACCTGCTCAGCGAGATGGCCCACGAGTTCGGGCTCCCGACTGTGGCGACCACGGCCGCGCACTACGCCCGGCCGGAACGGGCCCCGCTCGCCGACGCGCTCAGCGCCATTCGCGCCCGGCGCGGGCTGGAGGACATGGAGGGCTGGCTGCCCGCCGCGGGGACGGCGTTCCTGCGGTCGGGGGAGGAGATGGCCGAGATCTTCAAACGCTATCCGGGCGCGGTGCAGCGGGCGGCGCTGCTCGGCCGGGAGTGCGCGTTCGAACTCCACCACATCGAGCCGAAGCTGCCGCCGTTCAAGGTGCCGGCGGGGCACACCGAAGCGTCCTATCTGAAGGAACTCACCCTTGAGGGCGCGAAGGAGCACGAGAAGAACAAGAGCAAGAGGTACCGGGACAAAGCGCGCAAGCTGATCGAGCACGAACTGGGGATCATCGAAGAACTGGGCTTCCCCGGCTACTTCCTGATCGTCTGGGACATCGTGCGGTTCTGCCGGGAGAACAACATCCTTTGCCAGGGCCGGGGTTCGGCCGCGAATTCGGCGGTCTGCTACGCGCTCGGCATCACCAAGGTCGACGCCGTGCGCTACGGCCTGCTCTTCGAACGGTTCCTCGCCCCGGATCGCGACGGCTACCCGGACATCGACCTCGACATCGAATCCGATCGCCGCGAGGAGGCGATCCAGTACGTCTACGGGAAATACGGGCGGCTGAACACCGCGCAGGTGGCGAACGTGATCACCTACCGGGCGCGGTCCGCGGTCCGGGACGCGGCGCGGGGGCTGGGGTACTCGCCCGGCCAGCAGGACGCGTGGAGCAAGCAGATCGACCGCTGGGGCGCGTTGCGGGCCACGGAGAAGGACCACGACCACGACATCCCGGAAGAGGTCGTGGAACTCGCTTGCGCGCTCGAAGACTTCCCCCGGCATCTCGGCATCCATTCCGGCGGGATGGTGATCTGCGAACAACCGGTGAGCGAGGTCGTGCCGATCGAATGGGCGCGGATGGAGAACCGCAGCGTCGTGCAGTGGGAGAAGGACGACTGTGCCGCCGCGGGATTGGTCAAATTCGATCTGCTCGGACTCGGGATGCTGTCGGCCCTGCACTATATGATCGATCTTGTCCGCGAACACAAAGAGAAAGAGGTCGACATCTCCGAATTGGACCTCAAGGACCAGAACGTCTACGAAATGCTCTGCCGCGCGGACGCGATCGGCGTCTTCCAGGTGGAGAGCCGCGCTCAGCTGGCGACCCTGCCTCGGTTGCGTCCCAAGAAGTTCTACGATCTGGCGGTCGAGGTCGCGCTCATCCGGCCCGGCCCGATCCAGGGCGGTTCGGTGCATCCCTACATCCGGCGCAAGAACGGGCAGGAGAAATGGGATTTCGACCATCCGAAGCTGGCGGGTGCGCTGGAAAAGACCCTCGGCGTCCCGTTGTTCCAGGAACAGATGATGCAGATCGCCCTCGACGTCGCCGATTTCACCCCGGCGGAAGCCGACCAGTTACGGCACGCCATGGGCGCCAAACGTTCCGAAAGGAAGATGGAACGGCTCAAACTGCGCTTCCTCGAAGGCGCCGCGAAGAACGACATCGAGGGTGAGCTCGCCGAGAAGATCTTCGGCAAGCTCAAGGCGTTCGCGAATTTCGGCTTCCCGGAGAGTCACGCGCTGAGCTTCGCCCTGCTGGTGTTCGCGAGCGCGTACTTCAAGTACTACCACCCGGACGCGTTCCTGGCGGGCCTGCTGCGTGCCCAGCCGATGGGGTTCTACTCGCCGCAGTCGCTGGTCGCCGACGCGCGGCGGCACGGGGTGCGGGTGCTCGGTCCGGACATCAACGCGAGTCTCCCGCACGCGACCCTGGAACCCCTGCCGGAAAAGGGAGAACTGCTCGCCGTGCGGGGCGGCCTGTCCACCGTGCGGATGATCGGCGAGAACCTGGCGAAGGAGATCGTCGAGGAGCGGGAACGCGGCGGCCCGTTCGCGGATCTGCCCGAGGTCGCCCGGCGGGTGCGGCTGACCACGTCGCAGGTCGAGGCGCTGGCCGCGGCCGGCGCGTTCGGCTGTTTCGGCGAGAGCAGGCGAAGCGCGCTCTGGGCGGCGGGCGCGGTGGCCGACGAAAGCCTGGAGAAACTGCCGGGGCTCACCACCGGGGCCAAGGCGCCGATGCTGCCGGGGATGGACGCGATCGACGTCGCGGCCGCGGACGTCTGGGCCACCGGGGTGTCGCCGGACAGCTTCCCGACCCAGTTCGTCCGGGAGAGCCTCGACGAACTCGGTGTCGTCACGGCGGAAGGCCTGCGCGAGATCCCTCACGGCGCGCGGGTGTTGACAGGCGGTGCGGTGACCCATCGCCAGCGGCCCGCGACCGCGGGCGGCGTCACCTTCATGAACCTCGAAGACGAGACCGGGATGATCAACGTCATCTGCACGGTGGGCGTGTGGCAGCGCTATCACCGGGTCGCCCGCGGCAGCCCCGCGCTGCTGGTCCGCGGCGTGGTCGAGCGCACCGGCGAGGTGGTGAACGTCCTCGCCGAACAGATCCGGCACCTGCCGCTGCGGATCACCGCCAAGTCCCGTGACTTCCACTGAATCCTCTTGACGATCACCCGGGGACCATGCTGAAGTTCCTCCAGCGTCGCAGTGCACCCGGCAAAGAGACCGTCGCGGGCATGGAGGCGCCGGACCATGGGAAATCATGGAAACCCCTTCTCGGACGGACGGCCGGTTGACGGCGTTCGGAAATCAACTCGTTCAGGTTCACAACTGGTTGCGTAAAGAGCTGGCCATGCTGCACGACGACCTCGAGTCGGTCGCGGAGGGGCGTGCCGAGCGGCTGCGCGACCTCCGGGCGCATTGCCTCACCTTCTGCTCGGCGCTGACCAGGCATCACACCGGCGAGGACGGCGGCGCTTTCCTCGTACTGGCGGACGAATTCCCCGGATTGCGGCCGTCGCTCGAAGAGCTCGCGCACGACCACGGGGTGATGACCGGGATCATCGAACGGCTCGAAGAACTGGTCGACGGTGTCGGCCCCGGGTCGACTCAGGACGAGATCCTCGACGTCTAGCGGGAACTGGACGGCCTCACCGCGATCATGGAGACGCATTTCCGCTACGAGGAGAAGCGGATCGTCGAGGCGCTCAACTCACTGGACATGCCGGAGTGGCGGGAAACGAAGCCCTCTTTCCTGCTGAAATCGCATTAGGACAAGAGCCGTCCCCTACGGGCGTGATCCTTCCTCGTGCGCGCCGGATGAACGACCCGAAGGTCATCGAGGCCATGGACCACGTGGCGAGCGCGAAGATCATCCCGAATCGCTGACTTCGGTAGGGTGGTGTTCGCGACGCGGAGGTGAGCCGGTGGAGCACCACCCACTCCGGGGCAACCCCGGGGAGTACGAAGACAGCGAGACGAGGCGCCCCGCGCGAGAGCGGCATGCTTCGCGTGCGGGTTCGCGCGGATGACAGGAGAAAGAGTCACCTCCGCGTCGCTCATCGGACCCATGCCGGTCTGGCGATGGCAGGTCGCCCGCTGGGCGACCTTCGAGGACTGCGCCGCCGCGCTCGACCTGACACCCGGCGAACTTTCCTGGTTCGCCGACGCGAAAGGCTGGAACAGGCGCGCGGCCGGGCCGGTCCGGCACTACGGCTACCGCTGGATCCCGACGGCGTCCGGCGGGGTGCGGCTCATCGAGCGGCCGAAGCCGCGGATGGCCGAACTCCAGCGCCGGATCGTGCGGCACGTCGTCGAGGCGCTGCCGGTGCACGAAGCCGCGCACGGGTTCCGGCGCGGACGTTCGCCGATGACCTGCGCCGCGCCGCACGCCGGTCGGCGGACCGTGGTCAGGATGGACCTCGAAGGGTTCTTCCCGACGGTGTCCGCGCGCCGGATCTCGGCACTGCTCGCGCTCGCCGGATATCCGCCCGCCGTGGCGGAGGCGCTGGCGGGCGTGCTCACCACGGCCGTCCCTCCCGACGTTCTCGCCACGGCACCTGGGGGACGGCGGGATCCGGCCCGCGTGCGGCTGCTGAACAACCTGGCGGCGACCCACCTGCCGCAGGGCGCGCCGTCCTCGCCCGCGGTCGCGAACGCGGTCACACATCACCTGGACCGGCGGCTCGACGGCCTCGCGCGGGCACTGGGCGCGACCTACACGCGCTATGCCGACGACCTGGCGTTCTCCGGGGATTCCCTGCCGCTGCACCGCTTGCTGCCCGGTGTCCGGCGGATCGTGACCGACGAGGGCTTCCGCCTGCGGGACGACAAGACGTCGGTCGCCGCCGCGCATCAGCGGCAACGGGTCGCGGGCCTGGTGGTCAACAGCGCGCCCGCCGCGACGCGCGCCGACTACGACGCGTTGCGCGCCCTGCTCCACAACTGCGCCCGCACCGGTCCGGAAGCGCAGAACCGGGCCGCGCATCCGGACTTCCGCGCTCACCTGCTCGGCCGCGTCGGCTGGATCGCCGCTTCCTCGCCGGCGCGGGCGGCGAAGCTGCGCGCGTTGTTCGACGGGATCACCTGGCCGTAGACCGGTGTGCGATCCTGGACGGGTGATCGAGACCGCCGAAGACTATCGAGAAGCCGTCCTTTCCCAGCAGTGGTGGGAAAAACGCAGTTTCGTCGGCTGTGATTTCACCGAAGCCGACCTGCGTGGCCTGCGCACCCAGGGCTGCACCTTCGACCAGTGCGACTTCACCAAGGTCGACTTCGAAGGCTCGCGCCACGAGGCGTCGGCGTTCCGGTCATGCACCTTCGACCGCAGTGTGCTCTCCGGCACCCGGTGGAGTTCCTGCTCGATGCTCGGATCATCCTTTGTGGACTGCCGGTTCCAGAAGATCGCGTTCACCGAATGTGATCTCTCGCTGGTCTCGCTGAGCCGTAATCGACTGTCCAAAGTGGATCTCTCCGGGCTGCGGCTGCGCGAGGCCAACCTGACCGAGGCGGACCTCACGGGCGCCGATCTGCGCGGTGCCGACCTCACCGGAGCCCGGCTGGCGGGCGCGAAACTCGACGGCGCCGACCTGCGGGGAGCGCGGATCGACGCCAACGGCCTGGTGCAGGCGAACCTCTCCGGCGTGCACGTGGACACCGAGACCGCGATCGCCTACGCCGCCGCGCACGGCCTCGTCATCCACTGACCGGTCCCGGATGTCAGGAAAGGGTCGTTCCTGACGAAAAACGTCAGGAACGACCCTTTCATGACACTTGAAGGCTAGTCGATCGGCGGTTCGCCCGGGTCCAGTTCGATGAGGTCGCCCTCGGCGAGCAACTCCTCGATGGACGCCGGCAGCAGGTACGCCGACCCGCCACCGGGCTGGTTGAACCACGGGATCGCGACACCGGCGAGCGCTTCGAGCGGCCGCTGCACGCGGTACACGTGGTACGGCCGGTTCACCCACTCCGGCACGAGCGAGCGCTCCTCGAACGGCGTCCCGGCCGCGTAGGTCAGGTTGCCGTTCGGGCCGCCGAAGCGGTCCAGTTCGCTGCCCGCGGGCAGCTCGCGCAGCTCCTTGCCGCGGAACAGCGTCAGCGGCGGTTCGCCGCCGAGCGGCGAGATCGGCCAGTTCTGCTTGGCGTCGGGGCCCCCGGCGTTCGCCGCGGCGGGCGGACGGGACGGTTCCTCGCGTCGCATCGGCGGCTGAGGCGGCGGCGCCACCGGCGGTTCGCGGCGCGGCGGGGCGGGCGGCGGGCTCGCCAGCACCGGGTTCGGCCGCCCCGGGGGCGCGGGCGGGACCGGCGCGGGCTCGTCGTCCAGGTCGTCCCCGAGCAGCTCCTCGGCCGTCGTGAACGCCGTCTGCTCCTGGGCCGGGATCGCCTCCCGCGGCGGCACCGGATGCGAACCGGTCGCGACCTCGGGGGACAACGTCGCCAGCACGGGGCGAGGCGGCGGCAGTTCCTCGGCGGGCGGCTCTTCGGCGACGGGCTCCTCCTCGAAGACCTCGTCCTCGGGCGGAGCACCGTTCGGGTTCAGCAGGACCTTGCCGAGCATGAACGCGGCCGCGTCCTCGGCGTCGCCGAACACGGCCGGGTTGGTCAGCTTCCCGTCGTACCAGCCGACCCGCCAGCCGCCGCCGTCCACCTGCTCGACGCTCCAGCCGTGGTCGGCGGGGCCACCGATGCGGTAGACGTCGTCGGGCACGTCGAGGTCGTCGAACTTCGCCTGGAGCTCGTTCAGCACCGGCACGGGGTGCTCGGCGCGGCGGGGCGCTTCCTCGCGACGCGGTTCGGGCTCCGGGCGGGACATCGGCACGGGGGCGGCCGCGGCGGCAAAGGTCCCCCGCTCCTGCGGCGGGGCGTCGACCTGCGTGACCTCGGAGTCCGACGGCGGCGGCACGTTCGGTTCCGCGTCGTGCGTCAGGAGGGGCAGCTCAGGACCGGCGTCGGCCTGCTCGACCGGCGTGTACCCGGTGGTCGTCTCCCCCTCGGGAGACTCGAACGGCTGGTTCTCCTCCTGCTGGGTGTAGGCGTCCTGCTCCTCCTCGTGAGGCTGCTCGTACGCGTCGACCTGCGCGGGCCGCGCGTACGTGGTGGCCTCCGGGTCGGCCGCCTGCGGCGCCGGTTCGGGCTCGGCGAGCTGATGCGACGCCTCGTCCTGCCGGTCTTCGTCGGCGTAGACGTCCTGTTCGGACTCGTGGAACTGCGCCTCGTCGTGCGCGTACGGATCCTGGTAGCCGTCTTCGTACTGCTGCTCGGCGGCGGCTTCGTGGAAGTCCTGCGCCTGATAGTCCTGAGTGTCGTAGTCCTCTTCGTACCGCTGGGCCTGCTCGGCCTGATCCGGGATCGTGGACTCGACGGCGGGAACGGCCGCCGCGGCGGCGACCGGTGCGGCGGCCGCGGCCGCTGCCGCCGCCGGGTCCGGGCCCGGCTGATGCGGCGGCGGGACGGGCGGCTGCGCGGCCTGGTTCGGGCCGGGACCCGCGGGGCCACCGGGACCGTGGGGGCCGGGCTGGTTGACCGCGGCCTGCTGCGGCGGCACCGGGCCGTTCTGGGCGAGGCCGTTCTGCGGCGGACCCTGCGGAGGCGGGCCGGCGGGAGCGCCGTTCGGTCCACCCGGGCCGTTGGGGCGCTGCTGCGGGGGCTGATTCCCCCTGGTGAGGTACCCCGCCGCGGCCTGCAGCGTCGGGGCGTCGACCTCGGGGAGCGCGAAGTCGTTCTGCCGGACGTGCTCGATCAGGTCGAGCTCCGGCGAGACGCCGTATTCACGCAGGTAGAAGTTGACGGCGGCGGGCCAGATCCACAGCCCGTCGCTGTGGAAGGCGACCGGGACGGTGGCCTCGGGGGTCTGCGCGAGCCGGTCGATGTCGTAGCCGCGTTCGGTGACCACCAGCGGCGCGTGATCGAGGTAGTCGAGCAGCCTGTCCTGCTCCTCGATCTCCAGGTCGGGCCGGTTGATCACCGGGCGCCCGGCCGGGCCGATGGTGTCGAAGATGCGGGCGATGCGGAAATGCGGTCCGGGCTGCTCCGGGCCGAGACCGGACATGCGCCGGATCAGCCATTCGGGCACGTTCTCCTCGGAACGGGGGAACATGCGCAGCTCGTCGGAGAGCGCCTGCGGAGGCGGCGCGAGGCGCCACTGGGGCTCGTCGCGGTTGTACTCGAGGTTGTAGCTGGACGGGTGGTCGAGCTGGTAACGGGCGTTGAACCAGGTGCCGCGGCCGTCGCGATACATCCCGGCGCGGAGCCTGCCGAACAGCGTCGCGATGTCGTGCGTCGCGACCCACTCGTGCGCCGAGCCGTCTTCGGTGATGATCTCGCCGGTCATCTCGTGGTACCTGCCGACGGCTCGGTACTCGGCGGTCACCTTCCGCCAATCGCGCGGCGCGGCCCGCAGCAGGGCGAGGCCGATCTGTTTGACCAGGGTGTCCTGCTCGGTCGCGTTCAACTGAGTCGTCGGTTGTGCCACGGTCACATTTTGACCGTATCCGCGCTTGTGTGCACCCCGCATGTGGGTTTTGCCGCTCTTGACAACCCGGAATAAGCCCTGACCTGCTGCCGCGTCACTCACCCGGGATACTGGACGGCGTGAACCGAATTGTCCGCGAGACCGTGAAGGACGAGGACTGATGGCGGTGGCCGGACAGCGGCGTGACCGTGGGGCACTGCTCCATCACCTGCCGTTCCTGCTGGTGATGCTGGTGGTGGCCGTCGCCGCCCTGCGGATCGGGCAGTACCACTGGCGGCAGGGTGCCGCGCTCATCGGCGGGGCGCTGCTGCTCGCGGGCCTGCTCCGGGCGGCGCTGCCCGAAGCCAAGGCCGGTCTGCTGGCCATCCGGGGCAAGCCGGTCGACGTCCTGACCTACGGCGCGCTGTCCGTGTTGATCCTGTTCATCGCCTTCACGATCACCGGTGGCCCGCTGTCCTGAGTGGTCAGGAGGCCATGGCGGGGGTGAGCCGTGCCTCGCGGCGGTCCAGGCCACCGGAGACCACGGCCAGCGAGAGTCCCAGCACGGCCAGCGACGCGCCGACCCAGTTGGGCGCGACCAGGCCGAACCCGCCCGCGATCACCAGGCCGCCCAGGTAGGCGCCGATGGAGTTCGCGATGTTGAACGCCGACTGCACGGCGGCGGAGACCAGCGACGGCGTCCCGCCCGCCTTCTCCATGATCCGGGCCTGCATCATCGGGCCGATCATGAACCCGGCGAGACCGACGAAGAAGATCGTCACCGCCGCGCCGACCTTGCCGTTCGCGGTGAAGGTGAAGATCGCCAGCACCGTGGCCAGCCCGAACAGCGAGACGTAGAGGCTCGGCATCAGCGCCTTGTCGGCGAGCCTGCCGCCGAGGATGTTGCCGATCGTCATGCCGACCCCGGCCAGCGAGAGCAGCAGGGTGACGTTCGACGGCGAGTAGCCGGTGACGTCGGTCAGCATCGGCGCGATGTAGGACAGGCAGGCGAACACGCCGCCGAGTCCGAAAGTGACGATCGCGAGCGCGAGCCACACCTGCGGGCGGCGGAACGCGCCGAGTTCGCCGCGCAGCGAAGGCTCGACCGGTTTGCCCTGGTGGGGGACCAGTTTCGCGATCGCGGCCATGGCGAGCAGGCCGATCACGGCGACGACGCCGAAGGTCGCGCGCCAGCCGACCTTCTGGCCGAGCAGCGTCCCGAGCGGCACGCCGACGACGTTGGCCAGGGTCAGGCCCAGGAACATCATCGAGACGGCCTTCGCGCGTTCGCCCGGCTTGGCCAGGCTGGACGCGACGACCGCGCCGGCGCCGAAGAACGCTCCGTGCGGCAGGCCGGCGAGGAAGCGGAAAGCGACGCCGAACTCCTGGTTCGGCGAGAGCGCGAAGAGGGTGTTGCCGAGCGTGAACAGGCCCATCATCGCCAGCAGCATGGTCTTGCGCGGCAGCCGGACGGCGGCGGCGGTGAGCAGCGGGGCGCCGACCACGACGCCGAGGGCGTACCCGGAGATGAGGTAGCCCGCGGACGGGATCGACACGCCGAAGTCGGTGGCGGCTTCGGGCAGCACGCCCATCATGACGAATTCGGTGGTCCCGATGCCGAAGGCACCGATGGCGAGCGCGAGCAGCGCGACGGGCACGGCTCTCCTTCCGGGGTCGTACGTGAGTAAACGATTACTCGCCCAGCGTCGCGGATGGGAGAGCTGAATCGATTTAGGTCTCGGACACAAAAGAAGACAGCGCGTGCCGTCTCGACGTCGACGAGCTGTCCGGTGTCCAGTTCAACGGATCGAGGGGGCCTTTGTCATCCCGGTTTCGGGTGAGGCTGCCCACCCTCAGCGGCGGGCGGCGAGCACTCCTTGGAGCAGGCCGGGGAAGAGCTCGTCGAGATCGTTGCGGCGCAAGGAGTTGTAGCGCGCGGTGCCCTGCTGGCGGCCCATGATGATGCCCGCTTCGCGCAGGGTGCGCAGGTGATGGGTGAGTGTGGACTTGGTCACGGCGACGGCGAAACCGCTGCACGAGATCTCAGTGCCGGGTTCGGCCAGCTGGCGGACCATGTCGAGCCGCACCGGGTCCGCGAGCGCGGCGAGGACCGCCTCGATCCGGATCTCGTCCCGATCGGGGTAGGTGTACTGCTGAGTGGTCGCGGCCATCCGTCCATAGTACGACGCCCCTCGAACTTCTCGCGAGTACGTAGTACGGTCTCCATCGAACTACGACAACCATCGAACAACGACCCCCGGTGTCGACTTTCGCGGGCTAATCGCGATGCGGCGCGGACTCGAGTTTCGCGGGCTAATCGCGATCGCCGGGGGTCTGGAGCTGGGGAGTCATGACTTTCGCACCACCCAGGACCGCGGTGCTGGCGCTCGGTACCTTCGCGGTCGGCACCAGCGGGTACGTCGTCGCCGGGCTGCTGCCCGCGCTGACCGGCGAGCTCGCCGTCTCCGAGACGGCCGCCGCCCAGCTGGTCACCGCCTTCGCCATCGCGTACGCGGTCGGTTCGCCCCTGTTCGCCGCCGTCACGGGCCGCTGGGAACGGCGCACGCTCCTGGTCGCCGCCCTCGTCGTCACCGCCATCGGCAACGCCCTCGCCGCCCTCGCGCCGGGCTACGTGACCCTGCTCCTCGCGCGGGTCGTCACCGCGATCGGCGCCGCGGTCTTCACCCCGGCCGCGAGCGCCGTCGCCGCCGAGCTCACCGCGCCGGAACGCCGGGGCCGGGCGGTCGCCCTCGTCTTCGGCGGCCTGACCATCGCGACGATCCTGGGCGTCCCGCTCGGCAGCGTCCTTTCGCAGAGCGTCGGCTACCAGGCCGTCTTCGCGCTCGTCGCGGCCTTCTCGCTCCTCGGCGCCTTCGCGGTCCGGCTGGTCCTCCCCGCCGTCCCGGCGCCGCCCCCGGTCCGGCTCGCCGAACGGTTCACCGTCGCCAAGGACCCGCGCGTACTCGCCATGCTCGGCGCGACCGTGCTCGGCTGCCTCGCCGCGTTCTCCGTCTACACCTTCATCTCGCCGGTCCTGTCCGCCACGGCGGGCGTCCACGGCACGACCGTCAGCCTGCTGCTGTTCGTCTACGGCGCGGGCGGCGCGCTCGGCAACGTCCTCGGCGGCCGCGCGACCGACCGCTGGGGCGCCAGGGGACCGCTCTTGATCGTGTTCGGCGGGATCACCGTGGTGCTCGCGATGCTGCCGCTGGTCGCGACCACCGTCGCCGGCGCGGCCGTCATCCTGTTCCTCTGGGGCCTGGCCACCTGGTCGATCAACCCGCCGATCCAGCACCGGCTGATCGAGCTGTCCAAGCAGAACGCCGGGCTCGTCCTCTCGCTCAACGCGTCCGCGATCTATCTCGGCGTCGGGCTGTCCGGCCTGGTCGGGGGAGCGGTGCTCAGCGGCGGCGGTCCGCTTCTGCTGCCCGAGATCGCGGCGGTGCTGACGGCGCTCGGAGCGGCCGTGGTCGTGGTGGGCTGGCGGAGCCGCGTGAGGCAGCCCGCGCTGGCCGACTGACGCCTATTCGGCGCGCGTCTGGACTTCGCAGTCGGGGCCGGGGAACACCAGCCCTTCGTGTCCGTCCGCGAACCGGACGAGATACGGCGGGCCACCGTGTTCGCCGCGTACCTCGAGGATTTCGCCGCGCTGCTCGGCCGAGCCCACCGTGCGTCCGTGCACGTGGATCTCGTCTCCGACGGTCGCCTGCATGAGAACCACCTCCGACGTTTCAAGGTTAGGAGCGTCGGAGTGATCCCGCTACGGCATGGGCATGATCCTCGAAATCCCTTGCGGCGTCCGGTTCGCGCGCACCGGGTGCCCGCGCGATCGCCGTACTCGGCCATGAGCAGCAAGGCATTCCGCCGAAAGCGCTCGACATTCGGTCTCGTGCCGTACAAATTGGCGGGCTTGTCGTGACCGTCGCCGATAGGCTGCCCGGATGACCGACGTACTCGACACAGTGGCCGGGAAGAGCGGCGAATTGGTACTCCGGCAAGCGGGGGACGACTTCGAGGTCATCGCCAACGGCGTCTTCCTGATGGACACCCGGAACGGTGAATCGGAACGGTTGCTCGTCTCGGTGGCGGCGGACCTGGTGCCCGGCAAGGCGCGGATGCTGATCGGCGGCCTCGGTGTCGGCTACTCGCTGCGCGCCGCGCTGGACCACCCCGGTGTCGGCGAGATCGTGGTCGTCGAGCGCGAGCCCGCCGTGATCGGGTGGAACCGCGAGGGCCCGCTCAAGGACGTCCACGACGACGCCCTTTCCGACGATCGGGTCACCGTCGTGGAGGCCGATCTGGTGAAGTGGTTGCGCCGGACGGAAGAGCGGTTCGACGCGCTGTGCCTCGACATCGACAACGGTCCTGAGTGGACGGTCACCGACGGCAACGCGAAGCTGTACCAGGAGGACGGGCTCGACATGCTCGCCGCGCGGCTGCGGCCCGGCGGCGTGCTCGGGGTGTGGAGCGCCGAGTCGGTGCCGTCGTTCGCGAGGCGGCTGCGAGCGCGGTTCGGCGAGGTCCGGGAGCTGAAGATCCCGGTGCCGCAAGGCGAGCCGGACGTGCTGTGGTTCGCGCGGAGGTAGCCGACGCCGCGCGGGTCAACGCCCGCTGGTGCGACACGGTGTGCGGAACGGGCACTTTCGCCGCCCGCGTCTGGAAGTCGGCGTGTCGGACACCGCCGCTGTACCCGGACGCGATGACCTTGACGCCGGACGCGACAGTCGAAGACGTCTTGGACGGGATCGACCTGTCACCGGGTTGTGCGGTGAAGGACAGCTTCGGTTGCCTGGATCTTTCGCAAGCGGGCTTCGAGGTGCTCTTCGAGGCCACGTGGATCACTCGGACGGCTCGGATGCCGCTCGAACCAGGCTGGTCCCGAGTCGACGACGAGTTCGGCGACCCGGCCGTCGCCGTGTGGTCCGACGGAGTTTCGGGCGTGACCGCGAATCGCGACGGCGGCTTCGCCGGACTGTCCAATTTGTACACTCACGGCGACCTTGACGACGCCTGGCGCGGCGCGACCTCGGCCGGCGCGGCGAGCTTCCCCGGTCTGCCGATCACCGGCTACGAACGCGGCGAGGACCTCGACGCGGCCCTGCGGAACGGCTACACGGCACTGGGACCATTGCGGGTCTGGCTGAAATGATCGCCGCATGGAGATCACGACCTGGCACCTCGAACAGACCTCACCGGACGACCTGAGCGCGGCGAAACCGCCCGCCGTCCCGGTGACGGTCAAGCGCGCCGAGCTGGTCAGCCCGGAGCTGAACCGCTACCTGTACACCGCCGTCGGCGGCGACTGGTTCTGGATCGACAGGCTCGGCTGGACCTGGACGCGGTGGATCGAGTGGCTGGACAGGCCGGGCGTCGAGACCTGGGTCGCGTACGCGCAGGGGACGCCGTGCGGCTACTTCGAACTCGACGGCGCCGTTGACGGCGAGGTCGAGCTCGCCTACTTCGGGCTGATGTCGTCCTTCGTCGGGAAGGGCGTCGGCGGGCACCTGCTGACCGTCGCGCTCCGGGAAGCTTGGGCGCTCGCGGAGCGCTGGCCTGGCAAGACACCGGCACGCCGGGTCACGGTCCACACCTGCACGACGGACGGCCCGGCCGCGCTCAAGAACTACCAGGCGCGCGGCTTCCGGGTGTTCCGCACCGAGGTCGAGCAGGCCGAACTGCCCGCCGAGACGCCGGGACCGTGGCCGGGGGCCGGCAAGAAGTAGCTACTTCGCCGCGGCCTTCGCCGCCTTCTTGAACGCCCGCACCTCGCCGAGGGTCTTCGCGTCGACGACGTCGGCGATCGAACGCCGGGAGCCGCGGTCGCCGTACGAGCCGGTGGCCGCGCGCCAGCCCTTGGGGTGAATGCCGAGCTGTTTGCCGAGCAGCGCGAGGAAGATCGCGGCCTTCTGGTCGCCGAAGCCGGGCAGCGCCTTGAGTCGCTTGAGGACTTCGGGGCCGTCCGGTTTGGGGCGTCCGGCGGTCCAGATCCCGGCGGCGTCACCGTCGTGGACCTCGACGACGTGCTGGGCCAGATCCTTCACCCGCCGGGCCATCGAGCCGCCGTAGCGGTGGATCGCGGGCGGGACCACGCAGAGCTCGACGAAGGTCTCGGTGTCCATCGCGTGGATCTTCTTGATGTCGAAACCGTCCATCCGGTCCGCGATCTTCTGCGGGCCGCGGAACGCGTGTTCCATTGGGAACTGCTGGTCGAGGAGCATCCCGACGAGCAGCGCGAACGGGTCCTCGGTCAGCAGCCGGTCCGCTTCCTCGTCCCCGACCAGGTGCAATGCGCGCGTCATGCGCCCAGGATCTCACGACCGGGCCGCCGCGCGCGTCCTCATCCGTGTGGGTCGACGAGCAGGTCCGCGGCCGCCGTGGTGACGGCGGCCGACACCGCCGCCAGCGCGGGGGAGTCGAGTTTCCACTGCTGCCAGAACAGCGGTACGTCGATCGGGTGGTCCGGGTCGAAACCGACGAGCCTGCCGTCGCGCAGCCGGTCGCCGATCTGCGCGAGCGGCACCATGCCCCAGCCCATCCCGGCGGTGACGGCGTCGAAGAACCCCTCGGACGACGGGACGTAGTGCCGCAGCGAACTCGCGGTCGTGCCGCGTTCGCGGGCGAAGCGGTCCTGAAGGTCGTCACGACGGTCGAAGACGATGACGGGTGCTTCGGCGAGGTCCAGATCCGTGCCGAGCGCCGGGCTCACGACGGCCAGGTAGCGCATGTGCCCGAGCCGGTGCACCGAACATCCCGCGACCGGATCCGGCGACGACGTCACGGCGGCCATCACCAGGCCCTCCCGCAGCAGCGTCGTGGTGTGGTCCTGATCCTCGCGGTGCAGCTCGAAGCAGATCTTCTGCTCGGGCGGCACGCGGGTGAGGGCCGGCAGGAACCATGTCGCCAGCGAATCGGCGTTCACCGCGATCGGCAGCCGGACCGGTTCGTCGCCGGCGGTCAGGCCGAGTTCGGCCCGGGTGTCGGCCTCCAGCAGGGCCAGCTGGCGGCCGAAACGCACGACGGCTTGCCCGGATTCGGTCAGGCGTACCGGTTTCGTGCGGATCAGCAGCACCCGGCCGGTGCGCTGTTCGAGCGCCTTGACGCGCTGGCTGATCGCCGACGGCGTCACGTGCAGCGCCGACGCCGCCGCGTCGAACGTGCCTTCGTCGGCGACAGCCAGCAGCGTGCGGACCAGGTCGAGAGGCAGATCGGTCATCATGAGCGCTAATGTTACGTAAGAATCTTTAGCTGTACTGTTGACGATCCGCTTCCTAATGTCCTCCGTATGGGAGACGTTCTGTTCAGCGCGGGCGCCGGATTCGGCGCCACCATGGCCCTCATCGTCGCGATCGGCGCGCAGAACGCGTTCGTGCTGCGGCAGGGGATCCGGCGCGAAGCGGTGCTCGTGGTGGTGCTGATCTGCATCTTTTCGGACGCCGTCCTGGTCAGCCTCGGCGTCGGTGGGGTCGGCGCGCTGATAGGGGCTTCGCCCGAAGCGCTGACCGTCGTCGCGTTGGTCGGCGGCGCTTTCCTGCTGTGTTACGGCGCCCTCGCGGCCCGTCGCGCGTTCAAACCGGCCGCGCTGGAAACCGGTGGACCGGAGACCGGCGGATCGCTGCGCCGCATCGTGCTGACGACGCTGGCGCTCACCTGGCTGAACCCGCACGTCTATCTCGACACCCTGCTCCTGCTCGGCGCCATCGCGGCGGGACACGGCGGCGGGCGCTGGGCGTTCGGCGTCGGTTCGGTGCTGGCCAGCGTGATCTGGTTCCTCGTGCTCGGCTTCGGCGCGAGGCTGCTCAGCGGGTTCTTTCGCAAGCCGTCGTCCTGGCGGGTGCTGGACGGCCTGGTCGCCGCGACGATGATCGCCCTCGGGGTGACATTGGTGGCCAGCGCCTGAGCGTCTTGTGATCCGTCACAAGACGCGACGCGCAAGTCTGGTTCTTCTCCTGGTTCCGACCGTCGGTTTGTGACGCATGATGACTCGCATCACATACTGACGAGTAACCGGAGGCAGGGATGCGGGCTCGGGTCACCAACGGCGGTGCCACGAAGGCCAGGAAGATCCTCACCACGCTTGTCGCGGCTCTGACGTTCACGATCGCCGTCCCGGCGGTGGCGAGCGCGGCGCCGTCGAGCGGCTGGAACGACTGGTCGTGCAAGCCCAGTGCGAACCACCCCGAGCCCGTCGTGCTGGTGCACGGCCTCGGCGGCAACGCGACGACCAACTGGTTCTATCACGCGCCGAAGCTCAAGAACGCGGGCTACTGCGTCTATTCGCTGACCTACGGCGGCACCGTCCTGGGTGGACAGTTGTTCGGCGGAATGGCCTCGATGCGGAAGAGCGCCGTCGAACTCGGCGCGTTCGTGGACCGCGTGCGGTCGAGCACCGGCGCGGACAAGGTCGACATCGTCGGGCACTCCGAAGGCACGACGATGCCCGCGTACTACCTCAAGTTCGAGGGCGGCGCGAAGAAGGTGAAGCACTTCGTCGGCTTCGGCTCGAACTTCAAGGGAACGTCGCTCAACGGCCTTTCCGGGCTGGCCAAGGCCGTGCTTTCGCTGCCCGGCATCGACCTGCTCGCCGACGGCGTATGCGGCGCGTGCCGCGAATACCTCGCGCCGTCGGCCTTCCTCGACGATCTCGCCCGCGGCGGGGTGAGCGTGCCGGGGCCGACCTACACGAGCATCGTGAGCCGCCACGATCGAGTGGTCACGCCGTACACCAGCGGTGTGCTCGGCGAGCCGGGCACGACCGACATCGTCTTGCAGGACAAGTGCGGCGTCGACGTCTCCGGGCACTTGAGCCAGGCGATCGACCCGAACGTGACGGGCCTGATCCTCAAGGCGCTCGACCCGGAAGGCGCGCCCGCGCCGAAGTGCGTGCCGTTCTTCGCACCGCTGTAGGACGCTGCAGGGATCAGGGTTTGGTCGCGTGCACCACGAACACCGACCGGACCCTGTCCTCGGACTCGACGTCGAGGCGCTTCACGGTCACCTCGGTGAAGCCCGCTTCGGAGGCCAGTTCCGCCGCGTCGTCCTCGGTTTCCGGCAGTTTCAGGTCGGTGGGGACGATCGCGGCGAACGCCTCCGACGGCCGGAACGCCGACGCCAGCGGCAGGCTGAAGCCGACCCGCCCGCCCGGGCGCAGCGCCCGCAGCCAGTCGCGAAGCGCGGCCGCACCCAGGAAGTGCAGCGAAGACGCGCACAGTACGGCGTCGGCGCCTTCGTCCTCGACAGGTGACGGAACCGCCGAAGCGACCTGCCAGGTGATGACCTTGCCGGGATCGCGAGTCGCCGCCTTCGTCTCGGCCTGGGCGATCATGCCCGGCGAGATGTCGATCGCGAGCACTTCGCCCGGCTCCAGGCGCAGCGCGACGAACGCGGCCACGCCGGTGCCGGTCGCGACATCGAGAACGCGTTCGGGAGCCGTACTGCCGAGGCCGTCGACGAGCGCTTCGGCGACAAGGCCGTGAAAGGTGTCTTCGT
The DNA here is from genome assembly GCF_040684635.1 of Amycolatopsis sp. NPDC089917. Lineage (NCBI taxonomy): Bacteria > Bacillati > Actinomycetota > Actinomycetes > Pseudonocardiales > Pseudonocardiaceae > Amycolatopsis > Amycolatopsis sp. NPDC089917. The sequence goes on from NZ_JBFBGL010000018.1 coordinate 95,756, forward strand.
CGTAGTGTGCGGCGATGCCGTCGAACAGGCCGGCCGCGATCTCCTCGGTCACGGCGGCGACCCTATCCGGGAGGCGGCGGCGACCGGCGAAACCCAGGTCGACACGGTGATACCAGCACAGCTCGGGATCGCCTTCGAGCCAGCACAGCAGGACGTCGACGCCGTCGAGTTCGGCGGGGAAATCGACCAGGAGCGGGGCGAAACCCTTCAGCTCCGCGCCGGTCCGCTGGACGGTGGTCATCAGATCGTCCAGCCGGGCCTGCGCGGCCTTCCACTCCGGCATCCCGCCGAGTCCGGTCTCGCGCCCGCCCGGGCGCAGGGACGCGGCGAGTTCGGCCGCGTCGGCGCGGAGGCGGACGAGCTCGTCGAGCACGGGGCGTAGCCGGGCGAGCTCGGCGCGGGCTTCAGGAACGGTGAACAATCCCATGCGCCGATGGTCCCAGCCCGCTCAGCGGCGCCGCCGGGCGAGTCTCGACGCGAGGCCCGCGCCGACCAACAGGAAGCCCGTCCCGAGCAGGCCGCCGATGAACAGCCAGCTCGTGACGCCGTAGGTGACGTCGTTCTGTGGCAGGTACTTCATGAGCCGGAAGCCCCATTCGGGGACCGCCGCGGCGGCCACGCCGGGTGCGACGCCCCAGACGAGACCGCCGAGGATCGGGCCGGTCGCCGAGAGCGCGCCGAGCAGGCCGACCGCCAGCAGCAGGATCCCGCCGCCCGCCAGCAGGCTGATGCTGAGGACGTCACGCTGGGTGCTCAGCGTCGCTTGGATGAGCATCTGCTGCCGCAGGCCGCCCCAGGACAGCAGACCGAGGGCGACCGGCGTCAGGATCAGGCCGCCCGCGCCGCTGAGGACGCGACGCACGCCTCGGCCCGCACGGGGGTCTTCGGTCTCCACGTCGTCTTCGAAGGGCTCGTACGGTTCGTACGACTCGACGTCCTCGTACGGCCTTCGCGGGTCCTTGGGCTGCTCGTACTCGCCGTACTCCTGGTAGTCCTCGTCGTCGTACTTGGCGACGTACCGATGCGATGACATGGGCGGGCCACCTCCCTGAAGCGGACTACGGACGTGAGGCCCCTTCGGTTCACTTCGATCTTCGCGGATCGCGTTTAGCCCGCTAAACGCGATTTGAGCGGCGCCGGGTCAGGGTCCCGACCAGGCCCGCGCCGATCAGCAGGAACCCGCTTCCGAACAGGGCGCCCATCACCAGCCAGGTCACCAGGCCGACGCCGAGTTCGCGACCGCCGACGTCGTACATGGTGCTCATGACGCTCGTCCCGCCCAGGAGTGTGGTCAGTCCCGGAATCACTCCCCAGATCAGCCCGCCGAGCACCGGCCCGAGCCCGGACAGCACGCCGAAGAGCGCGACGCCGAGCAGGAGCAGACCACCGACGATCAGCAGTGCCAAGCCCAGCGGGTCCTCGCCGACGGTGTAGGCCTGCGCGTACGTCCGCTGCAGCCGCGAGCCGCCGTAGATCACCAGGCCGAGCGCGACCGGCGTGAGAAGGAGACCGCCGAGCGCGCTGATCACCCGGGGCACGGCGCGGCCGCTTTGCCTAGGCTGCAGGTAAGGCTCCGGCGTCGACGGTTGTTCGTGCGGCGGCACGGCGTAGGGGTTGGTGGACATGGGGGGACCGCCCTTCCGGTGGCCGGCTGAGTGATGCGGTTCGATGATGGCGCGGTCTCCGGGGATCCCGTGACGGCCGGATGGCCGTCGTCCGACCGGGTGACGTCGGTCACAACGGCCTCGTGGAGACTTGATACCGACCACTACTGGAACCATCCAGGACCGTAAAGCAGTACGCTTGTACCGCTACCGGAGAGACTGAAGAAGAACGCGAAGATCCGCGGAAGGAGCACCGCTGCTCATGGCCAAGATCAAGGTCCAGGGCACCGTCGTCGAGCTCGACGGCGATGAGATGACCCGCATCATTTGGCAGTTCATCAAGGACAGGCTGATCCACCCGTACCTGGACGTGGACCTGGAGTACTACGACCTGGGCATCGAGGAGCGGGATCGCACCGACGACCAGGTCACCATCGACTCCGCCAACGCGATCAAGAAGCACGGCGTCGGCGTCAAGTGCGCCACCATCACGCCGGACGAGGCGCGCGTCGAAGAGTTCGGCCTGAAGAAGATGTGGCTCTCGCCCAACGGCACGATCCGCAACATCCTCGGCGGCGTGATCTTCCGCGAGCCGATCGTCATCCAGAACATCCCGCGTCTGGTCCCCGGCTGGACCAAGCCGATCATCATCGGCCGTCACGCGCACGGCGACCAGTACAAGGCGACCAACTTCAAGGTCCCCGGTCCCGGCACGCTGACCATCAGCTACACCCCGGACGACGGCTCCGAGCCGATGCAGTTCGACGTCGCGAAGTTCCCCGAGGGCGGCGGCGTCGCCATGGGCATGTACAACTACCGCAAGTCCATCGAGGACTTCGCGCGCGCCTCGCTGCAGTACGGCCTCGACCGGGAGTACCCGGTCTACATGTCGACCAAGAACACCATCCTCAAGGCCTACGACGGCATGTTCAAGGACGTGTTCGAGGAGATCTACCAGGCCGAGTTCAAGGCCGACTTCGACGCCAAGGGCATCTCCTACGAGCACCGCCTGATCGACGACATGGTCGCTGCGGCGATGAAGTGGGAGGGCGGCTACGTCTGGGCCTGCAAGAACTACGACGGTGACGTGCAGTCCGACACGGTCGCGCAGGGCTTCGGCTCGCTGGGCCTGATGACGTCCGTGCTGCGCACCCCGGACGGCAAGACCGTCGAGGCCGAGGCCGCGCACGGCACGGTCACCCGGCACTACCGTCAGCACCAGCAGGGCAAGCCGACCTCGACCAACCCGATCGCGTCGATCTTCGCGTGGACCCGGGGTCTCGAGCACCGCGGCAAGCTGGACTCGAACCCGGAGCTGATCGGGTTCGCGAACAAGCTGGAGCAGGTCGTCATCGAGACCGTCGAGAGCGGCAAGATGACCAAGGACCTCGCCCTGCTGATCAGCAAGGAGCAGGCGTTCCAGACCACCGAGGAGTTCCTCGCGACGCTGGACGCCAACCTGGCGAAGAAGATCGCCCAGGGCTGAGTCTCTTAGCGCCTGAAGGCCTCCTTCCCTGGTGGAAGGGGGCCTTCTCGCGTTGTGACGGTGGGTAGTACGGCCGCTTCCCGGTTGGCGCCTCCGGGTGGTTGGCAATCCGGGATCTGGGCGGCCGCCCCGGCTTCTGCCACTCTGGACCGGACAGAAAACAATTCCCTTGTTCGAGGAGTGACCATCATGGCCATCTCGAAACCGGTCTTGTTCCTCGGCGCCGGCGCGGCGCTGATCGTCGTCGTCGCCATCTCGGGACAGGACAGGGAGTCGAGCGCATCGAGCCCGACCGGTTGCCAGGTCGTGGTGACGGCCGACGTGCTCAACGCGCGCGACATCCCCGGCGGACAGAAGATCGTCGGCAAGTACGTCAAGGACGCGAAGATCGACGCGCAGCCGGTGGTCGAGAACGGCTTCCGCAAGATCGCGGAAGGCAAATGGGTCTCGGCCCAGTTCGCGCCCCCGGTCGAAGGCTCCAAATGCGGGCCGTGACCTGCGGCTTCGAGTTTAGCCCGCTAAACGCGACGTGCCCCTGACCTGCGGGATCGCGATTAGCCCGCGAACCTGAAGTGAGTGCCTTCCTCGGCCGCGAGGACCTCGCCCCGGAACTCCTCGCGCGCCTCGGCGACCGAGACCGCGCGGTCGGAGCCGGGCCAGAAGTGGGTCAGCAGCAGCCGCCGGGCACCTGCGCGCTCGGCCCAGTACCCGGCCTCGCCCGCCGTCGACACGAGCCGCGGCGTCTCGTCGGGGGACGGGCCCTGCAACGTCGCGTCCGCGATGAGCAGATCGGCGTCGCGCGCCAGCTCGGCCAGGATCGGGCTGGGCCCGCTGTCGCCGGTGTACGCGACGGTCAGCCCGGGCGCGCTCAGCCGGACCCCGTGATTCGGCACGTGGTGCGGCAGCAGGAACGTCGTCATCCGGAACGGCCCGACCTCGCGCGGCGGGCTGAGGTCGGACACATCGAAGATCGTCGTCGGATGCGGCCGGGGTTCCATCGCCTCGAGCCGCCGCACCGTGCCCGGCGTGCAGTGCAGCGGGATTCTCGGCTCGTCCGGCAGCCCGTAGGCGCGCGCACGGCCGAGCGCGCTCACGTCGGCGCAGTGATCGGGATGTTCATGCGTCACGACCACCGCGTCGACCCGGCCCTCGGGGGCGTGTTCGAACAGCCGTGACGCGGCCCCGTAGCCGAGGTCGAGCACCAGCTTGAAACCGTCGTGGACCAGGAGGAACCCGGCGCAGGCCCGCCCCGGTTCCGGCCAGGCGCCGCAGCTGCCCAGCACGGTCAGCTCGCTCATGCGCGCAGTCTCGCAGAGCGAACTCGCCGATGGTTCTGTCGGACCCTCCGGGTAGCGTGCGATGGGTGCTGACCGTCTCCACTGTGAATGTCAACGGCCTCCGTGCCGCCGCGAAAAAGGGCTTCGTCGAGTGGCTGGGCTCGACGAAGGCCGACGTCGTCGCCTGCCAGGAGGTCCGGGCCGAGCTCAAGGAGCTGCCGGCCGGCGCCGCCGCGCCCGAAGGCTGGCACGTGGTGCACGCGCCCTCGGCGCAGAAGGGGCGCAACGGCGTCATGCTCTTCAGCCGGGCCGAGCCGGACGAGGTCCGCATCGGTTTCGGCGAGCCCGAATTCGAGGACAGCGGCCGCTACGCCGAGATCCACCTGCCCAACGTCGTGGTCGCGAGCCTGTACCTGCCCAGCGGCGACGTCGGCACCCCGCGCCAGGACGAGAAGGAGCGCTTCATGGCGGCGTTCCTGCCGTATCTCGTCGACCTGCGCGCCAAGGCCGAGGCCGGTGGCCGCGAGGTCGTCGTCGTGGGGGACTGGAACATCGCCTACGAGAAGACCGACCTGAAGAACTGGCGCGGGAACCAGAAGAGCTCCGGCTTCCTGCCGGAGGAGCGGGAGTGGCTCGGCCGCGTGTTCACCGAGGCGGGGTACGTCGACGTGCAGCGCAAACTCGACCCCGAAGGCCCCGGTCCGTACACCTGGTGGTCGTACCGCGGGAAGGCGTTCGACAACGACTCGGGCTGGCGCATCGACTGCCAGATCGCTACCCCCGGCCTGGCCGAGCGGTGCACGTCGATCGTGGTCGAGCGCGCCGAATCGTACGATCAGCGCTGGTCCGACCACGCGCCGGTGACGGCGACGTACTCCGGCTGACCCGCCGGGAGACCTGGGGGCTGCGATGGAGACGAACGAAGCCAGGCGGATCGAGGCGACCAACGCCGAGCGCTACGCGATGTCCGGCCAGTACGGGTGGGAGTTCAGCCCGGACGCGCCGAACCTCCTGGAGCGCTGGACGGTGCTGCCGTTCAATCAGCGCGGCGACAAGCGGATGGCGTTCGGCGCGCTGAGCGGCGTGTACAACGGGCTTCGGTTCAGCGTCTTCGACTACCACCGCCGCCCGACGGTCACGAGCGTGCACACGCGGTGGACCAACAAGAAGGTCAACGAGCTCGACACGATCTCCATCGACACGGTCTGGGTGGTCACCCTGCCCGCGCCGATGCCGAACTTCCAGATCGTGTCGAGCATCGAAGCCGCTTGGGACGTCGACCAGTACCCCGAGCCCGCCACGGCGGACCGGAAGTTCAACCGCTGGTACAAGCTGATCGACACCGATCCGAACGTCGCGGCCGGCGTGCTGACGCCACAGGTCGCCGCCGCGATGCGGTCGTCGAAGCTGCACAGCTGGTCGCTGGTGGGCGCGGAACTGGTCTACGTCGAGAATCCGACGTTCGGCCGGACCAAGCCGGACGATGTCCTCTTGACGCTGGGACATCTCGGGAACCTGGTGTCGCTGCTGCCGTTCCACCTCGGTGGCGGGCAGCCCGCCGCGCCACCGCCGTATCCGCCGCAGAACCCCGGGTATCAGCAGCAGTACCCGCTCCAGCCGCCTTATCCGCAGCAGCCCGGATATCCACCGCCCCAGTACCCGCAGCCGCAGTATCCGCACCCCCAGTACCCGCCGCAGTATCCGCAGCCCGGGTATCCGCCTCAGGGTTATCCGCAGCCGGGGCCGTACGGGCCGCCGCCGGGATATCCGCCGCGCGGTTACTGACGGGACTTCGCGGTCTCCGTCCACACTGGACTTTCGACGAAGTGGTTGTCGAACTTTTCCTGGCTGTCCAAGAGATCCTGGACGGTCGCCTTGCCGTGGCCGACTTTCTCCAGCAGGCGGAAGTAGTCGAACCGCTCCACGCCGGGGATGAACACGATCAGCACGTCCGCGGCTGAGTCCATGGTCGCGCGGAACGCGTGTGTCATCAGCGGGGGGACGACGAGCATGTCGCCCTCGGAAACGGTGACGATCTCTTCTCCCACAAGGACTTCCAGCTTTCCGCCGAGCATGAAGAACATCTCGGACGAGCCGGTGTGGTAATGCGGCGTGGCGCCGTCGGCGCCGACGCCCAGTCGTGTTCTCGCGCTGCTCATGACCCCGCCCGTCGTCGAGACGTCGGCGAGCAGGGTGACGAGGGTGGGCGCCGCGCCGACGGTCTCGGCTTCGGCGGCGCGGACGAGGACGGGTTCGCGGGTTTCGATGCTCTGTGTCATGACTTGATAGTTCCACCGCTGATAGTTCGCTGTCAAACTATCTTCCGTCGAATAGACTGCCGGATGTGAGTGAAGAGCGGAACGCCGACGCGATCGACGACGTGGTCGGCGCCTGGCGGCGGGAACGACCGGAACTGGACTTGACCGCGATCGGGGTCGCCGGACGACTCGGTCGCGTGACGATGCTGACCACGCCGATGGTGGAGGCCGTGTTCGCGAAGCACGGCTTGAAACAGGGCGAGTTCGACGTGCTCGCGGCGCTCAGGCGATCTGGGAAGCCGTACACGCTGATCCCGTCGGAGCTGTCCGCGACGCTGATGATGTCGCGGGCCGGGATGACCAGCCGGATCGACAGGCTGGAGTCGGCCGGCCTGGTCGAGCGGGCGCTCGACCCCGAGGACCGGCGCAGCTTCCGGGTCACGCTGACCGAGCGCGGGTTCGAAGTCGTCGACGCCGCGATGACCGAGCACGCGGCGAACGTCGCGACGCTGCTCTCGCCGCTGGGTGGTGACCTCGAAGTCCTGGATGGGGCGCTGCGGAGGCTCCTGGGCTCTCTCGAATGACGAAGGGGCCCTTCGCCGCGTCAGCTGCGGCGAAGGGCCCCTTCATTTCCTGAACGGGGTCAGCAGGACAGGTTGCCGCCGGGGTCGACGCCGAGGATCCCGGTGAACTGCTGGTACTTGCTCACGCGGCTCTGCACCTGGCCGGGGTTGCCGCCGTTGCACTCGATGCTGCCGTTGATGCTGCGGATGGTCTCACCGAAGCCGCGGCCGTTGACCATCGCGTCGTGCGGGGTCATCGTGCCCGGTCCGTTCTGGGTCATCCAGTACCAGATGCCGGTCTTCCAGGCGACCGCCGCGTCGTTCTGCACCAGCCACGGGTTGGTCAGCAGTGGCAGGCCCAGCGCGTCGCCGGCGGCCTTGTAGTTGAAGTTCCAGCTCAGCTGGATCGGGCCGCGGCCGTAGTACGCGGCGTTGCCCGCCGGGCAGCCGTAGGACTGGCTCGTGTCGCAGTAGTGCGGGTAGTTGGCTTCGTTCTGCTCGACGATGTAGACCAGGCCACCGGTCTCGTGGCTGACGTTCGCCAGGAAGGCGGCCGCTTCCTGCTTCTTCACGGTGTCGCTGCCCGTGCCCGCGAAGGCCGGGTACGCGCTGAGGGCGGTGACCAGGCCGCTGTAGGTGTAGAAGGAGTTCCGGCCCGGGAACATCTGGTTGAACTGTGCTTCGCTGACCACGAAGGCGGACGGGTTCGGCGGGTTGGTCGTACCGCCGCCGCAGGCGCCCTGATCGGACCAGACCTGCGCCGTACCTGGGGTTTCGTTCTGCGTCCACCACTTCGCGGACCAGTTGTGCCCGTTGTGCGAGGCGGTGTTGCCGCCCTGGTAGACCGAACTCGCGTTCCACGGCGTCGTGCAGGTCGCGGCGGAGGCGGACTGGGCCGGGACGACCACGGCGACCGCGGTGGCCGCGAAGGTGGCGGCGACCGCCGCGAGAATACGTCGAAGAGACATCGGTGGCTCCTTCGTACGAGGGGACCATGCAGGGAGATATTGGTCTATACCTTTTAAGGGGTATGGCCAACAGGTATAGACCATTGCGCACAAGAAACCAACCGGGGAAAGTCGGATCGTGCCTGTTCGGCCGTGTGGTGACATCCGAACGGCCTAACCCTGTCCGGTTTTGTCAGAAACCGTTTCCGCGCACGGCAACTCAGAGGAGAGGGGTGCTCGAAAGATCCCCCCTGTGAGGGGCTAGTCTCGTGCCCCGAGTTGATCAGAACCCACAGGTCTTGACACGCTCGGTAGTTTTTTGACCAGCAGCCTGGAAATGCTCACTCTTTCGGGTTAGCGTTCCGGTTCGGCAAAGTCACGTCACGGGAGGCACTCCGGTGCGGAACCCAGTTCATCTCCTGATGCGCTCGGCCCTGCCCGCGGCCAGGGCCGCGTCGGTCATCGCGATCCCGATCGCGCTGCTCGTCGCGGGCGCTGTCCCGGCGTCGGCCGCGGAAGCGACGTCGCGCTCGGAGATGGCGTTCGGTCTTCTGGGCCCGGTCGGCCTGGTCGCCGTCGCGCTCGGCGTCGTCGGCATGGCCTTCGGTGTGTTCCGTCAGCGCCGGAAGGCCCGCACGGCCGCTGCCGCCCCCGCTCCCGCCGCCCCGGTCCAGCCCGCCACCCCGCACGTCGCAGCCATGGCGGAGGCCGTCCTCACCGACGACGCCCTCGCCCGCCAGCAGCGCCCCTGACCTGCACTCCCACGCCCCGACTCGCGTTTAGCCCGCTAAACGCGCTTCGGTCCCCGGATCGCGATTAGCCCGCGAAAGTCGCTCTGGCCTCGGAGCCTCCGGATCGCGATTAGCCCGCGAAAGTCGGGTCCGCGCCGGGGGAGGGCGGATCGAGATTAGGCCGCGAAAGTCGACGCGGCGGATTTCTTGGGTAGGGACACCTAGTCCGGCCCGGATTGTTTAGGCGGGCGGCGATCGCCACGCTCGGGTGCATGACGGTGACGCAACGTCGCAGCCGGCCCGGTGATCCTTTCCCCCGGGCCCTGGACCAGGCGATAGCGGACAGCGGCCTCGGACTCGACCGGATCCGCCACCGGCTCGCCCAGCAAGGCGTCCGGATCAGTGTCGCGACCTTGAGCTACTGGCGGACCGGAAGAAGCCGCCCCGAGCGGTGCGACTCCCTGAAGGCGGTCGCGCTGCTGGAGCGGCTCTTCGAACTTCCGCACGGTTCGTTGCTGAACCGGCTGGGACCGCGCCGCCCCAGGGGGCGGTGGGGCGACGCGGGAACCGGGTCAGACTCCGGCGTTGCTGCGGATCCAGCTGCGGAAGTAGGGGACGTCCACGTAGATCGACGGCCCGGTCGCGCAGGTGCTGCTGTTGTTCCCGGCGCGGCTGGTGGCGCCGATCAGCTGCCAGACACCGTTGACCTGCTTCACCTGCGGGCCGCCCGAGTCGCCGTAGCAGGCGCCCTTGTTCCCACCGGGGTTGTTGGTGCAGATCTCGCTCGCGCCGCTGATCCCGAGGCACTTGTTGTCGGCGACGATCGAGGTGTCCAGCTGCTGCAGGGTGACCGGGGCGCCACAGCCGCCCTGCGGGGCGCAGGTCTGGCCCCAGCCGATGATCCGCGTCGCGGTGCCGACGGCCCCGGACGAGTCGGCGATCGTGACCGGCGCCTGCGAAACCGACGACGAGAGTCGCAGCAGCGCCAGGTCGGCGCTCGGGTGGGCGATCCGCTGGGCCACGCGGGCCACGGTGCCGCCGCTGGTGCGGTTCGTGGTCCCGACGCGCACCTGGGCCGGCGTGCCACAGTGCTTCGCGGTGACCACCCAGGTCGAGCTGATCAGTGAGCCACCACACTGGTGCCCACCGGAGCTCGACTGCTGGGACACCATGAACGAGTAGACCTGGGTCGCGTTGCCGCCGCCGACGATGTTCGGCTGGACGCCGCCGGTGGGCTCGGCCGCCGTCGCGACGCCGGGGAGCGTGAACACGGCCGCAGCCGCGATGGCCAAGCCCATCAGCAGGGATCGTGCCTTCATCTGGGTTCTCCTTCGGTGTGGCCGGAAGATCCGGTGCCATGAACGCTAGGAATCGGACACCGAGCCCATAACCGTCGGAAGTATGTGGCGTTTAACCGTTTAGACCGTTCGGCGGGAGTGACCTCCGATGACCCGCCACGACGCGGCCTGACAGAATCCGGGCGTGTCCGACGAACTGAAGCGCCCGCGTGTGCTCTCCGGGATCCAGCCGACCGCCGACTCGTTCCACCTGGGCAACTACCTGGGTGCGCTGCGGCAATGGGTGCGGCTGCAGGACACCCACGAGACCTTCTACATGGTCGTCGACCTGCACGCGATCACCGTCGAGCAGGACCCGAAGGTGCTGCGCGACCGCACGCGCCGCTCGGCCGCGCAGCTGCTCGCCCTCGGCGTCGACCCGGCCCGCAGCGCGCTGTTCGTGCAGAGCCAGGTGCCCGAGCACGCCCAGCTGAGCTGGGTGCTGGAGTGCCAGACCGGGTTCGGCGAGGCGAGCCGGATGACGCAGTTCAAGGACAAGGCCGCGAAGCAGGGCACCGACCGCGCCAGCGTCGGCCTGTTCACCTACCCGGTCCTGCAGGCCGCGGACATCCTGCTGTACCAGGCGAACGAGGTCCCCGTCGGTGAGGACCAGCGCCAGCACCTGGAGCTGACGCGCAACCTCGCGCAGCGCTTCAACAACCGCTACGGCAAGACGTTCACCGTGCCGGAGCCGCACATCGTCAAGGACACGGCGAAGATCTACGACCTGCAGGACCCGACCGCGAAGATGAGCAAGTCCTCGTCGACCGGCAACGGCCTCATCGAGCTGCTCGAAGACCCGAAGAAGTCGGCGAAGAAGGTCCGGTCGGCGGTCACCGACACCGGCCGCGAGATCGTCTTCGACACCGAGAACAAGCCGGGTGTCTCGAACCTGCTGACGATCCTCTCCGCGCTGACCGACCAGCCGGTCGCCGAACTCGTCACCGCCTACGAGGGCAAGGGCTACGGCGACCTGAAGAAGGGCGTCGCCGAGGCGTTCGTCGAGTGGGCCACGCCGGTGCAGGAACGCGTCCAGTCCTACATGGACGACGTCGCCGAGCTCGACAAGGCGTTGGCGCTCGGTGCGCAACGGGCGCGGGAAGTCGCCTCGGTGACGTTGCGGAACGTCTACGAGAACATCGGGTTCCTTCCCCCGGCAGGCTGATTCGCGCTGCGGTGCCGCCCAGGCGTGGTTAGCGTTTGACGGTGGCGAAAGATGACGGCGCGAAGCCGGAAGAGGACAAGCTGTTACCGCGCCTGAGGCGGAAGTACGGCTGGCTCGATCACCTCATCCGGGCCAACGACGCGTTCACCGAGCGCTACGGAAACCACTACGCGGCCGCCATCACCTACTTCAGTGTGCTTTCGGTGATCCCGATCCTGATGGTCGCCTTCGCGATCATCGGGATGGTGCTCCGGGGCGACACCGTGGTGACGAACCAGCTCGTCGACGGCATCAAGAAGTCGGTGCCGGAGGGGCTGAGCGATCTGGTCGGCAGCATCATCCAGGCCGCGCTGGACTCCGGCGGCGGCATCGGGGTGTTCGGCCTGCTGCTCGCCCTGTACTCCGGCATCGGCTGGATGTCGAACCTGCGGGACGCGCTGACCGCCCAATGGGGCCAAGAAAAGCAGAAGCTCCCGCTGGTTTCGACGACCATCAAGGACTTGCTTTCGCTCGTCGGCCTCGGTCTCGCGCTGGTGGTGTCGTTCGGCCTCACCGCGGCGGGCAGCGGCGTCGGACGCTTCCTGCTCGAACTGGTCGGCTTGGAGAACCAGGGCTGGGCCAGGTTCCTGCTGAAGGTCGCGACGATCCTGCTCGGCCTGCTCGCGAACACCCTGGTGTTCCTGTGGGTCATCGCGAGGCTGCCCCGTGAGCGCGTCGCGTTGCGCAGCGCGGTGAAGGGCGCGATCTTCGCCGCCGTCGGCTTCATCGTGCTCCAGCAGGCCGCGACCGTTTACCTCGGCAGCGTCACGAAATCGCCGGCGTTCACCCTGTTCGGACCGGTGATCGGCCTTCTCGTGTTCGCGAATCTGGTTTCGCGGTTCCTGCTGTTCGTCACCGCGTGGACGGCGACGGCGAAGGAGAACATGAAGACGGTCATCGAACCGCCTGCCCCGGTGCTGATCCACCCGAGGGTGACCGTTCAGCAGGGGCCGGGGCTCGGCGCCGTCGGCGGGGCCTTCGCGACCGGAGCGCTTCTGGGCTGGTTCGGCCGCCGGAAGTCCTGATCGCCTATTCGCCCGCCATGGCCTTCTTGCGCTGGTGGCCGATGACGAACGACGCCACGATGATCAGGAAGACGACCAGCGTGATGATCCAGCCGGTCACCCCGAACGGGTCGTCCGCGGCCGCGGCGGCACCACTGTTCGACGCGTTGTCGGCGTTCGGAGCGGCAGACGCCTGGCCCGCGTCCACGGCTTCCGCCGCCTTGTATTCGATGCGCCCGACCGATTCGGCCTTGGCCTCGCGCAGCGCGATGCCGTAGTCGAGCAGCTTCGCCGCCTGTTCGACGACTCGCGTCGGACGCTGTTCGGCGCGGAGCATCACGACCGCGACCCGGTGCCCGTTCTGGAGCGCGCCGCCGACGTAGGTGTGCCGCGCGTCGTCGGTGAAGCCGGTCTTGCCGCCGATGAACCCCGGGTAGGAGCCGAGGAGCTTGTTGTCGTTGTAGATCGTGATGACCGGCTTTCCCGCGGTGGGCGGGATTTCGAAGCTCTTGGTCTTGACCACCTGCGCGAATTCCGGCTTCTTCATCGCGTAGTGGAAGATCAGGCTCATGTCGTAGGCCGAGGTCGACATGCCCGGGCCGTCGAGTCCGGACGGTGTCGCGGCGCGGGTGTCGGTCGCGCCGATGCGGGCGGCCAGCGCGTTCATCTTCGCGACCGTGGCGTCGGTGCCGCCGAGCACGGTGGAGAGCGCGTGCGCCGCGTCGTTGCCGGAGTGCATCAGCAGCCCGTGCAGCAGCTGGTCCACTGTGTACTGACCGCCGGCGGCGATGCCGACGCAGGTGCACTCCTGCTCGGCGTCCTCTTTGGTCGGAGTGATGACCTTCTCCGGCGGGAGTTCGGTGACGACGACCAGTCCGAGCAGGACCTTGATCAGCGACGCCGGCCGCTGACGGGCGTGCGGGTCCTTCGCCGCGATGACGTCACCGTTGTCGAGATCCTGGAGCACCCACGCCGCGGAGGTGTCGCCTTCCGGCGGGTTCAGGGCACGCTTCGGGAGCACCAGCCCGCATTCGGCCATCCGGTCGCCGCCCACCGGGACCGGCGGGACCGGCAGCGGCGCCGGTACCGCCTCGCCGGGTCGCGGCTTCTCGGAGGTGTCGATCGGCGCGGGAGGCGTCGTCTTGTTCGCGCACGGCTGCGCCTGGGCTGGTGGCTTCGGAGCGGCTGTGGCCACCGGCGTCACCGCGAGGGCGAGCACACCGGAGACGAGGACCAGGAGCGACCGGGAGATAGCGCTGTGCACCCGAGCAATGTAGCGTCGCCGGGCTCGCTGCATACTCAGGGGCATGCGCATTTCGCGAGGTACTTCGATGTTCCTGCTGGGTTTCGGCGTGTGGTCGTGGATCATCTGGATCACGTTCGCCAAGAACCTCTGGGACAGCGACCGCGCCTGGGCGGCAGACGGCTCGCCCACCGCCTACTTCATCGTGCACGCGGTGCTGACGGTCGTCTCGTTCGTGCTCGGCACCGTCATCGGCCTGATCGGTTTGCGCACGCTTCGTGGCGCCAAGTCACGGAACGCGGAAAAGGCTGACGCCTGATCCGGTTTGTCGTCCTTTTGACGGTGGTGGGCGGGCTTCCGCTCGCTTAGGTTCACTCCACCGAATCATGGAGGTGGAATGTCCCGGATCAGACGCCTGCTCGTTCCCGCGCTCGTCGCGGCGGCGGCGGGAAGTGTGTTCGTGGCCCCGTCGGCGAGCGCCGCGCCCGCGCCGCAGTGCGACACCGCGAGCGCGCCGTTCAACTACGTGGTGCTCTACAACCCGCGTACCCCGGAGCGCAAGGTCGACACCGAGCTGCGCGCCAAGTGCGGCGAGAAGGTCGCGTACTACCCGGAGATCGGGGTCGCGGTGGCGACCTCGCGCAACGCCGACTTCCAGGAGAAGATCGGCGTCTTCCGCGCCTACTCGGGCGGCCGTGACGTGGCGTTCCCGCCGGCGGCCTCGTCCCGGTCGACCCGCTCCGCCGTGGTCGACACCAAGGAGAGCGAAGAGACCACCAGCGTCGCGGCCGAAGAGGACCTCTCGGCCCAGCAGTGGGACATGCGGGCCATCCAGGCTCCCGAGGCGAACAAGGTCTCCGGTGGCAGCCGTTCGGTGACCGTCGGCGTGCTGGACTCGGGCATCGAGCCCACCCACCCCGCGCTGAAGGCGGCAATCGACCCGAAGGCGTCCGCGGGCTGCAACACCGGCGCGCCCGACACCACGCCCGCCGCGTGGGCGCCGACGAACTCCGACCACGGCACGCACGTCGCCGGCACCATCGCGGGCAAGGACACCGCACGCGGCTTCACGGGCATCGCGCCCGGCGTCAAGCTGGCGTCGGTGAAGGTCGTGAACGACGACGGCCTGATCCTCCCCGAAGCCGCCGTGTGCGGGTTCATGTGGGCGGCGAAGCACCGCTTCCAGGTCACGAACAACAGCTACTACATCGACCCGGGCATGTTCTACTGCTCGAAGGAGCCGGGCGACGCGGCCGCGTACGAGGCCGTCCGCCGCGCGGTGGCCTACTCGACCGGCCGTGGCGTGCTGAACGTCGCCGCCGCGGGCAACAGCGGCTTCGACCCGGACAAGCAGACCACCGACCCGAACCGGCCGCACCCGGTCGACTCGAGCTGCGGCATCCTGCCCAAGGCCATCGACGGCGTCGTGACCGTTTCGGCCATCGGCTACGCGGGCTCGAAGTCGTCGTACAGCAACTTCGGCAACGACGTCTCGGTCACCGCTCCCGGCGGCGATCGTGCCCAGCTGCCGCCCGCCGGACAGGGTGCCGGTTGCCCGCTGTCGACCATCTTCAACGGCGCTTACGGCACCAAGTGCGGTACGTCGATGGCGTCGCCGCACGCCGCCGGTGTCGCCGCGCTGCTGGCGTCCCGCTACCGCCATGCTCCGCCGCAGCTGCTGACCTGGCTGCTGGAGCACCAGGCCGACGCGATCGCTTGCGGCACCGAGGCTCCGGTCTGCGAAGGCCCGGCTAAGGACAACTCCTACTACGGACACGGCCGGGTCAACGCCCTGGACGCGGTCAAGTAGGCAGGTTCTCTGCCAAGTCCGTGAAGGCCTCCTTGAGGGACCCAGGGTCCCTCAAGGAGGCCTTCACGGACTTGCGTAGTGCAGCAGCGGGAGGGTCAGACGCGCTTGAAGAGGAGGGCGCGCTTCACTTCCTGGATCGCCTTCGTCACCTGGATGCCGCGCGGGCAGGCGTCGGTGCAGTTGAACGTCGTCCGGCAGCGCCAAACGCCCTCGGAGTCGTTCAGGATGTCCAGGCGCTCTTCGGCGCCTTCGTCACGCGAGTCGAAGATGAACCGGTGCGCGTTGACGATCGCGGCGGGGCCGAAGTACGAGCCGTCGTTCCAGTACACCGGGCACGAGGACGTGCAGCAGGCGCACAGGATGCACTTGGTCGTGTCGTCGAACCGGTCGCGGTCGGCCTGCGACTGGATCCGCTCGCGCGTGGGCTCGTTCCCGTAGGCGATCAGGTACGGCTTCACCGCACGGTACGCCTCGAAGAACGGGTCCATGTCGACGTAAAGGTCCTTGAGCGTGGTCAGACCCTTGATCGGCGCGATGGTGATCGTCGTCTTCTTGCCGTCCTGCGACAGCAGGTCCTTCATCAGGACCTTGCACGCCAGCCGGTTGATGCCGTTGATCTGCATCGCGTCGGACCCGCAGACGCCGTGCGCGCACGAGCGGCGGAACGAGAACGTCCCGTCGATGTAGTCCTTCACGTAGAAAAGCAGGTTCAGCAGCCGGTCGGTGCGCTGCGCGGGGACGTCGTAGGACTCCCAGTGCGGCTCGGTGTCGACCTCGGGGTTGAACCGCAGGATCTTCAGCGTGACGGTGATCGGCGTGTGGTCGGAGGACACGGCCTCCGACTTCTCGGGGGTTGCCGTGGTCATCAGTACTTCCGCTCCATCGGTTCGTAGCGGGTGAAGGTCACCGGCTTGTAGTCGAGCCGGACGTCCGCCGACAGGCCGTCGCCCTGCTTGTAGGCCATGGTGTGCCGCATGAAGTTCGTGTCGTCGCGGTTCGGGTAGTCCTCGCGCGCGTGCCCGCCGCGGGACTCCTTGCGCGCCAGGGCGCCGACGACCAGGACCTCGGCGAGTTCGAGCAGGAAGCCCAGCTCGACGGCCTCGAGGACGTCGGTGTTGTACCGCTTCCCCTTGTCCGACACGGTGATCCGCTCGTACCGCTCCTTCAGCGCCTGCACGTCGGTCAGCGCCTGCTTCAGGGTGTCCTCCGTGCGGTACACCGAAGCGTGTGAGTCCATCGTCTTCTGCAGCTCGGTGCGGATGTCGGCGACGCGCTCGTCACCGTGTTCCGAAAGCAGCAGCGACAGCTGCTCTTCCACCACGCGGGTCGGGTTCTCCGGCAGCTCGATGTGCTCGTGCGCCAGCGCGTACTCCGCGGCGGCGATGCCGGCGCGACGGCCGAAGACGTTGATGTCCAGCAGCGAGTTGGTGCCGAGCCGGTTCGAACCGTGCACGGACACGCACGCGACCTCGCCAGCGGCGTACAGGCCGGGGATGACGTTTTCGTTGTCCCGCAACGCTTCGCCGTGGATGTTGGTCGGGATTCCGCCCATCACGTAGTGGCAGGTCGGGAACACCGGCACCGGCTCCGTCACCGGGTCGACGCCCAGGTACGTCCGCGAGAACTCCATGATGTCCGGGAGCTTCGCGTTCAAGGTCTCTTCCGGGATGTGCGTGACGTCGAGGACGACGTAGTCCTTGTTCGGCCCGCAACCGCGGCCCTGCAGCACTTCCTGCACCATCGACCGGGCGACGATGTCGCGCGGCGCGAGGTCCTTGATGGTGGGGGCGTAGCGCTCCATGAACCGCTCGCCGTCTGCGTTGCGGAGGATGCCGCCTTCACCGCGCACGGCCTCGGAGATGAGGATGCCGAGCCCGGCGAGACCTGTCGGGTGGAACTGGAAGAACTCCATGTCCTCCAGGGGCAGGCCCTTGCGGAAGATGATGCCGAGGCCGTCACCGGTGAGGGTGTGCGCGTTCGACGTCGTCTTGAAGATCTTGCCCGCGCCGCCGGTGGCGAACACGATCGACTTCGCCTGGAAGACGTGCAGCTCGCCGGTCGCCAGCTCGTAGGCGACGACGCCGGAAGCGGCCGGGTTGCCGTCCTCGTCCGGGGTCAGGACCAGGTCGAGCACGTAGAACTCGTTGAAGAACTCGGTGCCGTGCTTGACGCAGTTCTGGTACAGCGTCTGCAGGATCATGTGCCCGGTGCGGTCCGCGGCGTAGCAGGCGCGGCGCACCGCGGCCTTGCCGTGGTCACGGGTGTGCCCGCCGAAGCGGCGCTGGTCGATCTTGCCTTCGGGCGTCCGGTTGAACGGCAGGCCCATCTTCTCGAGGTCGAGGACCGCGTCGATGGCTTCCTTCGCCATGATCTCGGCGGCGTCCTGGTCGACCAGGTAGTCGCCGCCCTTGATCGTGTCGAAGGTGTGCCACTCCCAGTTGTCCTCTTCGACGTTCGCCAGCGCGGCGCACATGCCGCCCTGGGCGGCGCCGGTGTGCGAACGCGTCGGGTAGAGCTTGGTGAGGACCGCGGTGCGGGCACGCTGGCCGGATTCGATGGCCGCGCGCATGCCGGCGCCACCGGCGCCGACGATCACCACGTCGTACTTGTGGAACTGCATGGAGAACTCCGCTTTACGTGTGTGGTGGGGCGTCAGTTGGCCGAGATGCCGGGATCGAAGGTGAAGATCACCATCGTGCCGACGGCGAGGATCAGCACCATCGAGACGTAGAGCACGATCTTCAGCCAGAACCGGGTGCTGTCCTTGCGGGCGTAGTCGTCGATGATCGTGCGCAGCCCGTTGCCGCCGTGGATCTCGGCGAGCCACAGCATCGACAGGTCCCAGAACTGCCAGAACGGCGAGGCCCAGCGGCCGGCGACGAAGCCCCAGTTGATGCGGTGCACGCCGCCGTCGAGGATGTTCATGATGAACAGGTGGCCGAGCACCAGCACGATCAGGGCGAGGCCCGAGATGCGCATGAACAGCCAGCTGTAGAGCTCGAAGTTGCTGCGGCGGGCGGCGGCGCGCTTCGGGGCGCGCGGGCGCTCGAGAGCGAGTTCAGCCATGGTCAGTTACCCCCGAACAGCGTCTCGACGGTGCGCTTCATCATGAAGAAGGCGCCCGGAATCATCACCACGACCCAGATGGCCAGGATCGTCCAGAGCATCGGCTTCTGGAACTTGGGACCCTTCTCCCAGAAGTCGACCAGCATGACCCGGATGCCGTTGAGCGCGTGGAACAGCACCGCGCCGACGAGGCCGACCTCGAGGAGGTTGACCAGCGGGGTCTTGTAGGTCTCGATGACCTCGTTGTACGTGTCCGGCGACACGCGCACGAGCGCGGTGTCGAGCACGTGCACGAAAAGGAAGAAGAATGTCAGCACGCCGGTGATGCGGTGCAGCACCCAGGACCACATACCGGGGTCGCCCCGGTAGAACGTCCCTTGCCGGCGTGAGGCACCCGCCCGATCGCTCGCGGCCGCCTCGGTGGCGGTGCTAGCCGTGGTGGACATCGGTGAACGGCCTCCAACGTCATGGCTTGGGCCCGCTGACCGCTGGTTTCCGCGCCTGCCGCCGGGACGTCCACCTGGGGACGGCTCCGGCGACGGTGCCGAGATCATGGTCATCGAGCGTGGATAACAGGATGCTAGACCCGCACCTCACGGTGGGCTCACCTCCGGGTTCCTCTGTGTGATGGACCAGACATCGAGGGCCTCGCACGATCGAGTGACGCGGGTGGGTAACTCACCGGTTCGTCCACTGTGGACCTATGTCGGTGGGCCGCGTCGATACTCGGGTATCGACGCGGCCCACCAGGGATCTTTCGGCCTCGGCGTGCTCGCTCAGGGCAGGTTTCGCGTCACCTTGGTCACGGCCCACAAGTCGGGCGAGAACGACTCGCACTCGTACAAGGCCAGGGTGTTCGTGTAGACGTTCGGATCGTTCGGGCCCGTCGACACGTAGTTCACGACGATGTTGTGGTCGCCGGCGCAGATGCTGTGGATGTTGTCCAGCTTGACCGGGGCGAAGTCGTAGACGCCCTCGCCGCTGATGCACCAGCCGTTGAGACTGTCGGCGAACACGGTCACCTTGTTCATGTCCGTTCCAGGGCCGTTGCAGGCGACGCGATCCGCTTGCGTCGTGGCGGACGCGACGCCCATGTGCAGTGCTGTCATGACCGCGGCCAGTGAAGCCACGGTGACGATCCTGGCGATCTTGCTTCGTGTGACGCTCATTTACCCCTCCCCGGGTGTGAGACGGATGCTGCGAATCCGGTCTAACACTCGACAACAAGGAGCGTCCACACTTGGTGAATATCTCACCGGATAGTGGCCGATCGCCTGGTCGAGAGCTTGTCGGGGTTGTTCACTGTGGGTAGTGACATCGGTGGACATGTCTGCCGCCGCTCCGCTTCCGTCGGCGATGCCTCGGATCGGCCGGTTCTCGCGCGATCGGCGCCGGGCGCGCGTCCCGATTGCTCCGTCGTGATCACCGTGAGTACTCCATTCGTCGCAATTACGACTGATGAGTAAACGTTTGTGTTACGTAGCGTGCCTTTCCTATGGCAGCAAAGCGGCCGTTAGGTACCGTCTCTCGGTCGAACCCGGCAGCGTCGCCGGGTCGCTTTCTTCGGACCATCCGCTGGATCAGCGGGGAGGGAGACACACGTTGCGTCGCATGCGTGGAACCGCGCTGGCCGCCGCCGCCATGGCCGGTGCACTGGTACTTGCCGGGTGCGCGAAGGATTCGGGTGCGGGGAACAACAACAACGCGAGCTCTGGGGACCAGTCCGCCAGCTGTGTGACGGCGCCGAAGCCGCCCGCCGCGGCCCCTGCGTCGACCAGCTCCGCGCAGGCCGGTGAGAAGGTCGACGGCAGCAAGCTCAAGGTCGCGCTGGCCTTCGACGTCGGCGGCCGTGGCGACGCGTCGTTCAACGACTCCGCCGCCGCCGGTACGGACAAGGCCAAGACCGAACTCGGCATCACCGCGGTCAGCGAGAGCACCGCCGCCTCGACCGAGGACGAGGCCGCGAAGTCGCAGCGTCTCGACCAGCTCGCCGCGCAGGGCTTCAACCCGGTCATCGCGGTCGGCTTCGCCTACGCCAAGGCCGTCGGCGCCATCGCGCCGAAGTACCCGAACACCCAGTTCGCGATCATCGACGACGACTCCGTCAAGGCGCCGAACGTCACCCCGCTGGTGTTCGCCGAGGAGCAGGGTTCGTTCCTGGCCGGTGTCGCCGCCGCCTACAAGTCGAAGAAGTGCCACGTCGGCTTCGTCGGTGGCGTGAACACGCCGCTGATCCAGAAGTTCGAGGCCGGCTTCCTCCAGGGTGTGAAGGCCGTTTCGTCCAAGGCCGTCATCGAGGACGAGTACCTCACCCCGGCCGGTGACTTCTCCGGGTTCCAGGACCCGCCGAAGGGCAACGCCAAGGCCAACGCCCAGATCTCCAAGGGCGCGGACGTCCTCTACCACGCCGCCGGCGCCTCCGGTAAGGGTGTTTTCGAGGCCGCGAAGTCGAACAACGCGCTCGCGATCGGTGTCGACTCCGACCAGTACAACCAGAAGACGGTCGAGGCGTCGAAGGACGTCATCATCACCTCGATGCTGAAGCGCGTCGACGTGGCGGTGTTCGACTACCTGCGCGCGCTGGCCAAGGGTGACCTGTCGTCGCTGCCGAAGCGCTTCGACCTCAAGGTCGACGGTGTCGGCTACGCCACCTCCGGTGGCAAGGTCGACGACATCAAGGACGTCCTCGACGGCTACAAGGCGCAGATCGTCTCCGGGGCGATCACCGTCTCGGACAAGCCACAGAAGTAAGGTTCGTCTGGCAGCGGGGCTCGGGAGGGTAACCCCTTCCGAGCCCCCACCTGTTTACTCCCAGAACTGGATGGCTTTTTCATGAGCGCTCCCCAGGCCGAGGTCACCGACGCCCCCGACCGGGGTGAACCGGCCGTGCAGCTGACCGGGATCACGAAGCGATTCCCCGGTGTCGTGGCCAACTCCGACGTCAACCTCACCGTCACCAAGGGCGAGGTGCACGCCGTCTGCGGCGAGAACGGCGCGGGCAAATCGACCCTGATGAAGATCCTCTACGGCATGCAGCAGCCGGACGAGGGCGACATCGCGATCAACGGCGAACCGGTGAAACTGCGCAACCCGCAGGACGCCATCAAGGCCGGGATCGGGATGGTCCACCAGCACTTCATGCTGGCCGACAACCTGACCGTCGGGGAAAACGTCTTCCTCGGCGCGGAGAACCTGCACGGCATCGGCCGCGCGGCGAGGGCGAAGCTGGCGGAACTCGCCGAACGCGTCGGCCTGCGCGCCCGCCCGGACGCGCTGCTGGAAGAGCTCGGCGTCGCCGACCGCCAGCGCGTCGAGATCGTCAAGGTGCTCTATCGCGGCGCGCGGATCATCATCCTCGACGAGCCCACCGCGGTGCTCGTCCCGCAGGAGGTCGACGCGCTGTTCGACACCGTGCGCGCCATGCAGAAGGACGGCTTCACCTTCCTCTTCATCTCGCACAAGCTCGACGAGGTGCGCGCGATCGCCGACACGGTCACCGTGATCCGGCGCGGCACCACTGTCGGCATGGCCGATCCGAGGACGATCACCTCGCGGCAGCTGGCCGAGATGATGGTCGGTTCGGAACTGCCCACTCCCGAGACCCGCGAGTCCACCGTGACGGATCGGGATGTCCTGCGCCTGGACGACGTCTGCCTGACCGTCGAGGGGTCCGAGCGGAACGTGCTCGACCACATCTCCTTCACCGTGCACGCGGGCGAGGTGCTCGGGATCGCCGGGGTCGAGGGCAACGGCCAGACCGAACTCGTCGAGACGATCATGGGCATGCGCAAGGGCGGCGGCCGGATCGAACTGACCGAGGCCGACGGCAAGGTCGTCGAACTGCACAAACTGGGGACGCTCGCCCGCCGCGAGGCCGGCATCGGGTATATCGCCGAAGACCGCACGCGGCACAGCCTGCTGCTCACGCAACCCTTGTGGGTCAACCGGATTCTCGGTTACCAGACGCGCAAGCCGGTCGCGAAAGGACAGTTGCTCGACATCGACGGCGCACGGGAGGACACCCGCCGCATCGTCGAGGAGTACGACGTCCGCACGCCGGGCATCGACGTCCCCGCCGCCGCGCTTTCCGGCGGCAACCAGCAGAAGCTGATCGTCGGACGCGAGCTTTCCGGCGACCCGGTCCTGCTGATCGCTTCGCATCCGACGCGCGGTGTCGACGTCGGCGCGCAGGCGCTGATCTGGGAGCAGATCCGCCAGGCCCGCGCGGCCGGGCTGGCCGTCCTGCTGATTTCGGCCGACCTCGATGAGCTGATCGGGCTGTCGGACACCATTCAGGTCATGCTGCGCGGGCGACTCGTCGGCGAGGCCGACCCCGCGACCGTGACCCCGCAGCAACTGGGCTCCGCGATGACGGGTGCTTCCGAAGATTCCGAAGAGGAAGGTGCAGCGTGAGTAGCTGGCGTACGAGGCTGCTGCCGCCTCTGCTCGCGATCGTTTTCGCCGTCATCCTGACCGCGATCGCGCTGATCATCTCGGGCGCTGATCCGCTCCAGGCCTACGGCACGATGGTCGGGCAGCTGTTCAAGGGCTCGACCGCGGTCGACACGGTGAACCTCGCGACGGTCTACTACCTGTCCGGGCTCGCGGTGGCCATCGGCTTCCAGATGAACCTCTTCAACATCGGTGTCGAGGGTCAGTACCGGTTCGCCGCCATCGTCACCGCCATCATCGGCGGGGCGCTGCGGCTGCCGCCGGTGATCCACGTGCTCGCGATCCTGGTCGTCGCCGTCCTGAGCGGCATGCTCTACGCGGCGATCCCCGCGGTGCTGAAGGTGACCCGAGGCGTTTCCGAGGTCATCTCGACGATCATGCTGAACGCGATCGTCGGCGGCATCGTGGCGTTCCTGGTCAACGCCGACCAGTTCGGCGTACAGACCGGCAACAACATCGCCACCCGAGAGATCGCCGAAACCGGCCGGATCCCCGGTATCCCGATCGGGTCCGGCGAGCTGTTCGGCTTCGTGATCATCGCCGCGCTGATCGGCGCGGCCTATTGGTTCATGCTCAACCGGACCCGGTTCGGATTCGAGCTGAAGGCGTCCGGCGAATCGACGACGGCGGCCGCGGCCGGCGGGGTCAACGCCAAGAAGATGACGCTGATCGCGATGCTGCTTTCCGGCGGTGTCGCCGGTCTGATCGCGATGCCGGAACTGCTCGGCCGCGACTTCTCCTACGGCATCACCTCGACCCAGATGTACGGCTTCACCGGCATCGCGGTCGCTCTGCTCGGCCGCAACCACCCGGCCGGGATCGCGCTGGGCGCCCTGCTGTGGGCGTTCCTCGACCGGTCCGCGGTGTCGCTGGAGCAGATCAACGTGTCCAAAGAGATCGCCACGATCATGCAGGGCGTGATCGTGCTGTCGGTCGTCATCGCGTACGAGATCGTGCGCCGCGCGGACCTGGCCGCCGAACAGCGTCGCGTGGGTCGCGCGCTGGCGGGCAAGGGTTCCAGCGTGTCCGAGGGAGGTGCGGTGTGACCACCGCGGATGTACTTTCGCCCAACTCGGGCGGGACCACCATGCCGGTGAAACCGCCGAAGCGGCGTATCCCCGGCTGGCTCAAGGGCGCCATCTGGGGTCTGCTGGCGGTCGGTGTCCTCGCGATCGCGTCGTACGCCACCGGCGTCAACACGCTGACCTCGACCAACACCGCGCACACCGCGCTGCGGCTGGCGCTGCCGATCCTGCTGTGCGCGCTCGGCGGCCTCTGGGCCGAACGCGCGGGCGTGATCAACATCGGCCTCGAAGGCATGATGATCCTCGGCACCTGGGGCGCCGCGTGGGGCGCGTACCACGGCGGGGTCTGGGCCGGGCTGATCTCGGCGGTCGTGTTCGGCGCGCTCGGCGGTCTGCTGCACGCCGTCGCGACGGTGACCTTCAACGTCAACCACATCGTCTCCGGTGTGGCGATCAACCTGCTGGGTCTCGGCGTCGCGAAATACCTCGCGAACCTGGTGTTCACCCCGCTTTCGGGGAACCCGCGTCAGTCGCCGCCGGTCCCGAAGTTCGACACCTATTCGGCGACGTTCCTCTCGGACTGGTTGTCGGACCTGGAAAAGATGCAGCGTGTCTTCATCTCCGACCTGGCCGGGATCCTCAACGGCCTGGTCACCGAGGTCGCGCCACTGACGATGATCGCGATCGCGCTGGTGCCGATCAGCTACCTGGTGCTGTGGCGCACGCGGTTCGGCCTGCGGCTGCGGTCCTGCGGTGAGAACCCGGTCGCGGCCGAGTCCCTCGGCGTGAACGTCTACCTGCACAAGTACGTCGCCATGATCATCTCCGGCGGGCTCGCCGGGATGGGTGGCGCGTCGCTCGTGCTGCTCGCCGGCGGCGCGGACTACCTGGAGAACCAGACCAACAACCGCGGGTACATCGGCCTCGCGGCGATGATCTTTGGCAACTGGCGGCCGGGCGGCCTGCTCGGCGGCGCGGCTCTGTTCGGGTACGCGGACGGTCTCCAGCTCGCCGGTGGCGGTACGGCGGTGCTCGCGCTGCTGTACGGCGCGGTGATCCTGCTGGCCGTGATCGTGGCCGTGCAGCTGTTCCGCCGTCAGTGGATCGCCGCGGCGCTCGGCGTCGTCGGCGCGGGCGCGCTGTACGCGATCTACTGGACCAACGACGACCTGCCCAGCGACCTCATCCCGTACACGGCGCACTTCGTGACGCTGATCGTGCTGGCGGTCGCTTCGCAGCGGCTGCGGCCGCCCAAGGCAGACGGTGCGCTGTACCGGCGAGGTGAGGACTGACATGGCCGAGTACGACTGGGAAGCCCTGCGGGCTCAAGCCGTCGAGGCGGCGAAGTCGGCGTACGCGCCGTACTCGCGACTGCACGTCGGTGTCGCGGCGGTGGTGGACGACGGCCGGATCGTCGTCGGCTGCAACGTCGAAAACGCTTCGTACGGCTTGGGAATGTGCGCGGAGTGCACGATGGCGGGCCAGCTGCGGCTGACCGGCGGCGGCAAGCTCGTCGCCGTCGCGTGCCGCAGCGGTGAAGGCGATCTGCTGATGCCGTGCGGGCGCTGCCGTCAGATCCTGTTCGAGCACGGCGGCGCGGAGTGCCTTGTGGACACTCCCAGCGGCATCCTGCCGATGTCGGCGGTGCTGCCGGACGCTTTCGGGCCGGACGACCTGCCATGAGCGCGTTCGCCGCCGTCGACGTCATCCGCGCGAAGCGGGACGGCGGACGGCTCACCGACGAGCAGATCGACTGGACCATCGACGCGTACACGCGTGGCGACATCGCCGAGGAACAGATGGCCGCGCTCGCGATGGCTATCTTCCTGCGAGGGATGGACTCCGGCGAGATCGCGCGGTGGACCGGCGCGATGATCGAATCGGGGGAGCGGCTGGACCTGAAGGTCAGCCGTCCGACGATCGACAAGCATTCGACGGGCGGGGTCGGCGACAAGATCACGCTGCCGCTGGCGCCGCTCGTGGCGGCTTGTGGCGCGGCCGTGCCGCAGCTGTCCGGGCGCGGGCTCGGGCACACCGGCGGGACGCTCGACAAACTGGAGTCGATCCCGGGCTGGCGTGCCGCTTTGTCGACGTCGGAAATCATCCGGCAGCTCGACGACGTCGGCGCGGTGGTCTGCGCGGCGACGTCGGGGCTGGCTCCCGCGGACAAGAAGCTGTACGCGCTGCGGGATGTGACGTCGACGGTGGAGTCGATCCCGCTGATCGCGAGCTCGATCATGAGCAAGAAGATCGCGGAAGGCTCGGCCGGGCTGGTCCTCGACGTGAAGACCGGTTCGGGCGCGTTCATGAAGACGCTGCCGCAGGCGCGGGAACTCGCGCGGACCCTGGTGGAGATCGGGACCGCGCACGGCGTCGCGACCACGGCGCTGATCACGGACATGAACGTGCCGTTGGGGCATGCCGTCGGGAACGCGATCGAGATCGCGGAGTCGGTCGAGGTGCTGCGCGGCGGTGGTCCGGCGGACGTCGTCGAGCTGACGGTGGCGTTGGCGTGGGAGATGCTGGCGCTGGCCGGGCTGTCCGATGTGGACCCGGCCGCGGTGCTCGCGTCGGGTAAGGCCTACGAGACGTGGTGCCGGATGATCGCCGCTCAGGGCGGGGATCCGGAGGCCGCTCTGCCGCGGCCCAAGCACGTCCATGTCGTCCCGGCTCCTTCGTCCGGCGTCTTGGCTTCGCTGGACGCGTACTCGGTCGGGGTCGCCGCTTGGCGGCTCGGGGCCGGACGGGCGCGCAAGGAGGACCCGGTGCAGGCCGCGGCCGGCGTCCTGTGCCTGGCGAAGCCGGGCGACGAGGTGACGGCCGGGCAGCCGCTGCTGGAGCTGCACACGGACACTTCGGACGCCGTTCCGGCGGCCCTCGCCGCGCTCGCCGACGCCTACTCGGTGGGCTCCTCGGCTCCGGCGCCTGCGCCTTTGGTGCTGGAGACCGTGCGCGCCTGATCGACTTTCGCGGGCTAATCGCGATCTGTGGTCGCCGAAGTACATGAAGGCCCCCGTCCCGAGGCGGAGCCAGGGGACGGGGGCCTTCACGCGCGAAAGAGGTCAGTCGGTGGTCTCGTCGGTGCCGTCGGCCTTGGCCTTGGCGTCGGCCGCCTTGGGAGCCCGGCCGTTGCGCGAGCTGCGACGCGGCTGACGCGGGGCGGGCGGCGGCGGGGCGATCTGCTGCACGGCCGGGCCGCCGCCGAGCATCAGCTCCGCGAAGGTCGCCATGGCCTCGTCCAGCTGGCCACCGATGCGGCGCACGGACTCGTCGTTGCTCTTGCGCACCAGCGTGTCGACCGAGTCGGTGTCCGGCTGCTTCTGGAGCGTGCTCTCGACCTTCGACAGACCGGAGCGGATCGAGCCGTCGAGGTCGCCGAGGCGTCCGGTGAAGCCGTCCTCGACCTTGTCGAGCCGCTCCGCCAGGTCGTCCAGCCGCGAGGTGACCTTCTCGAGGCGGTCGCCGAGGCCGTCGAGGCGCTCCGAGGCGTCGATCATCTCGCCGGTCTCGGTCAGCGCGGTCTTCAGCGCCTCGGTGTTCGCGGCCAGGCTGTCCTTGGTGGCCTTGTCGAGGTTCTCGACGCGGGTGCGCAGCTCGCGGTCGACGGTGTCGACGCGGTCGCGCAGGGTCGACTCGGCCTGCTCGACGCGCTCACGCACCGGGCCGATCACGGCCTGCGGCAGCGAGTCGGTCTTCACGTCCTGCTTGTCGAGGTGCGCGCCGAGCTCGTCGAGACGGCGGTGGATGTTCTGGAGCTTGTCTTCGAGCCCGTCCATCCGGCCCCCGACGCCTTCGAGGCGCGCGGCCATGCCGTCGAGGCGGCCGTCGAGCTGGGCGAACGGCTTGGCCAGCTTGTCGACGATGCTTTCCACGGCGCGGGTCAGCGCGGCGATCGCGGTGTCCTGCGCTTCGAGGCGCGACATGGTCTCGTCGAGCCGCTCGGCGAGCACGCTGGTCTCGGTGCGGTCGGGCATCTCCGAGAGGCGCTTGCGGACCGCGCCGAGCGAGTCGACCGGCGCCAGACGTGCGTAGATGTCGTCGAGCGCGTCGAAGATCTGCTGCTGTTCGCTCTCACGCACTTCGGCCGCGCGCACCAGCATGTTGCGCATCCGGTCGAAGGACGGGGCTGCAATGTGGTTGTCAGTGGTCACTGCGGTGTCCTTCGTGGGCGGGGAAATGGGAGGGACGTGCCGTGAAGCTTATCCATTGCGAAATTGCTGTGCGTATGGCCCCCGGGTATCGGACAATGCCGAGCTCTGACCCTGATGGCCGATTCAGCCCGTGATCCACAAAGCCGAGGGTTAACCAGAGGCTGGGACTTACCACCATGTAGGGGAATGACAGCCTGGTTACCGTTACGTATGTCCTCTGAAAGCAGCAGACCCCGCGTCCCGGAGGCGGTACTGGCCCGCGCTCCCAAGGTTCTCCTCCACGACCACCTGGACGGCGGATTGCGTCCCGCGACGGTCGCCGAACTCGCCGAACAGACCGGGTACCAGGCCCTTCCGGTCACCGATCCGGTCGCGCTCGGACGTTGGTTCCGCGACGCCGCCGATTCCGGCTCCCTCGTCTCGTACCTTGAGACGTTCGCGCACACCTGCGGCGTGATGCAGACCGAGGAAGCGCTGGTCAGGGTGGCCGCCGAGGCGGTCGAAGACCTCGCTGCCGACGGGGTCGTCTACGCCGAGGTGCGCTACGCGCCCGAACTCTTCGTCGAACGCGGACTGTCACTCGATGCGGTGGTCGAGGCCGTTCAGGCCGGGTTCGAGGAAGGTGAACGGAGAGTGGCGGCCGCGGGCGGCCGGATCCGCGTCGGAACGTTGCTCTGCGCGATGCGCCAGCACGCCAGGGCACTCGAGATCGCCGGTCTCGCCGTGCGCTACCGCGACGCCGGCGTGGTCGGGTTCGACATCGCCGGACCGGAAGACGGATTTCCGCCTACCAGAAATCTGGACGCATTCGAGTTTCTGCGGACGAATAATGCGCATTTCACCATTCACGCCGGTGAGGCGTTCGGGCTCGCGTCGATTTGGGAGGCGATTCAGCATTGCGGCGCGGAGCGGCTCGGCCACGGTGTGCGCATCGTCGACGACATCAAGACCGACAGCGACGGCACGGTCCATTTGGGACGGTTGGCCGCCTACGTCCGCGACCGCCGGATCCCGCTGGAGATCTGCCCCACGTCCAATGTCCAGACGGGAGCGGCGCGCTCGATCGGCGAACACCCCATCGGCCTGCTCGCCCGGCTGCGCTTCCGGGTCACCGTCAACACCGACAACCGGCTGATGAGCGGCTGCTCGATGACCAGCGAATTCGCCGCCCTGGCCGAGGCCTTCGGCTTCGGGCTGGCCGATCTGGAGTGGTTCACCATCAATGCGATGAAATCCGCGTTCCTCGATTTCGATCAGCGGCTCGACATCATCAACACGGTGATCAAGCCCGGCTACGCGGCCTTGCGTTAGTTAGCACCGGCAACTATCGTTCACTATGTAGGAGTTAATTCCCAAATAGTGGAACGGTGACGAAGATGGCGCAGGTCGTGGACGTGGGGATCGGCGGCAAACGACGCTGGCTCATCCTCGCGCTCGGTCTCGCCGCGCAGACCGCGAGCTGTTCGTTCCTCTACGGGATCCCGTTCCTGGTGCCGTCCATGCAGCGTGCGGAGGGCCTCACGCTCGCCGAAGCGGGCACGGTGGTCGCGGCGCCGAGTCTTGGCCTGCTGTTCACCTTGATCCTGTGGGGTGCGGCCGCCGACCGTTACGGAGAGCGTTTGGTAATGGCCCTCGGACTCGGCGTCTCGGGGTTACTCCTCGTGTACGCCGCCGTCGGCGCCCACTCGCTCGGGGCCCTCTTTGGAGTGTTCCTGCTCGCCGGTGCGAGCACCGCGTCAGTGAACGCCGCGAGCGGCCGGGCCGTCCTCGGCTGGTTCGGTCCGGCCGAACGCGGGTTCGCGATGGGCATCCGCCAGATGGCGCAGCCGCTCGGAGTGGGCGTCGCCGCCTTCGGCCTCCCGCCGCTCGCGGACCGCTGGGGCTTCCAGGTCTCGCTCATGCTGCCCGCGCTGACCGCCGTCGTCGTCGCGCTCCTGGTGGCCTGGCTCCTGGTCGACCCGCCGCGTCCGGAGTCCGCGACCGCGCCGGGGGAGAAGCCTCCGTCGCCGTACCGGAAGCCGGCGCTGTGGCGCGTCCACGGCGCGAGCGCGCTGCTCGTCGTCCCGCAGTTCACCGTCTCCGCGTTCACGCCCGTGTACCTCGTGACCGTGCACCACTGGACGGCCGCGTCGGCGGGCTGGTTCGTCGGCGCCGTCCAGATCCTGGGCGCGCTGGGCAGGCTCGTTTCGGGCCGCTGGTCCGACCGCGTCGGCAGCCGG
The DNA here is from genome assembly GCF_040684635.1 of Amycolatopsis sp. NPDC089917. NCBI lineage: Bacteria > Bacillati > Actinomycetota > Actinomycetes > Pseudonocardiales > Pseudonocardiaceae > Amycolatopsis > Amycolatopsis sp. NPDC089917. The sequence continues at coordinate 126,133 of NZ_JBFBGL010000018.1, forward strand.
TTGCGGCCGATGCGGCAACTGGCGGTCGCGAGCGCGGCGGTCATGCTGCTCGTCGCCGTCGGGGACGCGACCTGGCCGTGGCTGGTGCTGCTCGCGATCGTGCTGGCCGCGGTGATCACCGTGTCCGACAACGGACTCGGTTTCACCGCGTCGGCCGAGATGGCCGGGCTCGCCTGGGCGGGCCGGGCGATGGGCACGCAGAACACCGGCCAGAACATCGCCGCCGCCCTGACCCCGCCGATGCTGGGCCTGGTCATCGGCGACTCGCGCTACGCCCTGGCCTTCTGCGTCGCCGCCGTCTTCCCGGCGCTGGCCGTGGCCCTGGTGCCCGTCAAAGACGAAAAGAGCCCCTCAGGACGAACCTGAGGGGCTCTTTCACGGATGGATCAGACGACCGTGAGGCGGTTCTCGAAGGTCTCGACGAGCTTGCGCCATTCGGACTGCTCGGCGTCGAACGGAGCGCTCGGCTCCAGCCGCGTGGGGTCCGGCCGCAGCACGAACGACACCAGCCAGCCGAGGCTTTCGTTGGCGGCCAGCGCGGTTTCGACGCTGTCGTCGTCGGCCCATTCGGCGGCGTCGGTGATCAGCTCGACGGCCAGCTCCAGCTGGGTCGGGTCGATCGACTCGGGGCCTTCGGCGATGTCGTCGGCGATCCCGTTCAGCACGTAGGTGTTCTCGGTGTCGACGTCGATCTCGAGCTCGCCCGCGGTGGCCTTCGTGGTCACCTCGTCCCAAGTGGACACTTGGGCGAGGTCGTTGTCCGCCAGCTCCTTGCCGTCCGCGATCGCGCGGATGAGGGCCTTCTCGGAGGTGAAGACGTCGATCTCGCCTTCGCTGCCGAGGAAGATCGGCTTGTCGTCGAGGTAGCAGCGCAGCGTGTAGTACTCGGCGCCGGAGGTGATGATCTTGATCGGGTCGATGCCGACCTCGCCCCAGAAGCCGACGGGCTCGTCGTCTTCGTCCTCGTCGTCCGCGTCGACGTCTTCGAGGTCCTCGTTCTCGGCCGCGGCGGCCTCGGCTTCGGCGGACTCCGCGAGGAAGGTCGCGAGCTCCTCCGCCGTCTGGTCGAGGACCTTCTCGTCGACGTCGGGAACGGTCACCAGACCGTCGATCGCGTCGAGCACGGTGTCCCACTTCTCGGAGACCGCCTGCGACAGGTCCGCCCAGAGGCGCTCGCCGTCACGGCCGGAGAAGGGCAGCGTGCCCTGGTCCAGCAGCGAGAAGCTCTCGTGCGCGTCGAGGACCTCGTGGACCTCTTCGAGCTCGCAGACGTCCGCGAGCGAACGCACGATGCCGATGATCTCGGCCAGCTCGCCCAGCGTCCACTGGTCCGGCTTCTCGGCGACCAGCTCGGGGACGCCCACCAGGTCGTAGGTGTGGTCGTCGTCCGGGATCAGCTCGGGCACGTTCAGCGCCGGCACGACCTCCCACGCGGGGTGGTCGAGCAGGTCGTGCTGCTCGGAGGTCCGCACGAATGCTGCGAGGTGCGCGGCGTCCGGGAAGGCGTACAGGTCTTCCTCGTCGCCGAGGAAGGCTTCCCACTCCTCGCCGTCTTCCCGCCAGCGCGGCGCCCAGAGAGTGACGACGTCACCCTGTGGCAGGCCGAGTTCGATCGGGATGATGTCCTGTGCCATTCCTTAGCCCTCTCGGATTACCGCCTGTGTGCGCGCGGCCGGGTGATGCTTGCCCGGTGGGTGCGCGGTACCGCGAAGCCTACGGGTTTCCGCCGATGGGCGCGATCACCCCTGGGCAAGAAGCGACCAACGGATGGCACGATAGGCCTTCTGATGACACTTACAGACCTCCTGCCTGCGGCTCCCGACCCCGACTCGCTGTTCGAAGCCTTCTCGACCTGGACAGCCGAGCGCGGGCTGGAGCTGTACCCCGCGCAGGAGGAGGCCATCATCGAGGTGGTCTCCGGGGCGAACCTGATCCTGTCCACGCCGACGGGCTCGGGCAAGAGCCTGGTCGCGGTCGGGGCCCACTTCACCGCGCTCGCGCACGGCCGCCGCAGCTTCTACACGGCGCCCATCAAAGCCCTGGTCTCGGAGAAGTTCTTCCAGCTCATCGAGATCTTCGGCGCGGAGAACGTCGGGATGATGACCGGGGACTCGGCGGTGAACGCCGACGCGCCGATCATCTGCTGCACGGCGGAAATCCTGGCGAACATGGCGCTGCGGTTCGGCGCCGACGCGCCGGTCGGCCAGGTCATCGCGGACGAGTTCCACTTCTACTCGGAGCCGGATCGCGGCTGGGCCTGGCAGGTGCCGCTGCTGGAGCTGCCGAAGGCGCAGTTCGTGCTGATGTCGGCGACGCTGGGCGACGTCTCGTTCTTCGAAAAAGATCTCACCCGGCGCACGGGCCGCCCGACCGCGGTGGTCACCTCGGCGGAACGGCCGGTGCCGCTCACCTTCCGCTACGCGCTGACGCCGTTGCACGAGACGATGTCCGAGCTGCTCAACGGCGGTCAGTCGCCGGTCTACGTCGTGCACTTCTCGCAGGCCGCCGCGATCGAGCGCGCGCAGACGCTGATGAGCATCAACGTCACCTCGAAGGCGGAGAAGGAGGCCATCGCCGAGATGCTCGGCGACTTCCGGTTCTCGGCCGGGTTCGGGAAGACGTTGTCCCGGCTGGTCCGGCACGGCATCGGCGTGCACCACGCCGGCATGCTGCCGAAGTACCGCCGCCTGGTCGAGCAGCTCGCGCAAGCCGGGCTGCTGAAGGTGATCTGCGGGACCGACACGCTCGGCGTCGGCATCAACGTACCTATTCGCACAGTGGTCTTCTCCGCGCTGACGAAGTACGACGGCGTGCGGCAACGGCATCTCAAGGCGCGTGAGTTCCACCAGATCGCCGGGCGCGCGGGGCGGGCCGGGTACGACACCGACGGCTACGTCGTCGTGCAGGCACCGGACCACGTCGTCGAAAACGCCAAGGCGCTGGAGAAGGCGGGCGACGATCCCAAGAAGAAAAAGAAGATCGTCCGCAAGAAGGCGCCCGAAGGGTTCGTCAACTGGACGGAGAGCACCTTCGACCGGCTGATCGCGGCCGAGCCGGAGCCGCTGACGTCGAGCTTCCACGTCAGTCACTCGATGCTGCTGAACGTCGTCTCCCGGCCGGGCAACGCGTTCGACTCGATGCGGCATCTGCTGGAGGACAACCATTCCGACCGTCCCGCTCAGCGGAAGCTGATCCTGCGCGCGATCGCGATCTACCGCGCGCTGCTCGCGGCCGGTGTCGTGGAGCGGCTCGAAGAACCCGACGAGCAGGGCCGGATCATCCGGCTCACCGTGGACCTGCAGTTCGACTTCGCGCTGAACCAGCCGCTTTCACCGTTCGCGCTGGCCGCGATCGAACTGCTCGACGTCGAATCGCCGTCGTATCCGCTCGACGTCGTGTCCATTGTGGAATCCACAGTGGACAATCCGAGGCCGGTGCTGTCGCAGCAGCAGTTCAAGGCGCGCGGCGAGGCCGTCCAGGCGATGAAGGCCGAGGGCATCGAATACGACGAGCGGATGGAACTGCTCGAAAACGTCACGTATCCGAAACCGCTGGAAGAACTGCTGGAGGCGGCGTATTCCCGCTACCGGCAAGGGCATCCGTGGGTCGAGGACTACGAGCTCAAGCCGAAGTCGGTCGTGCGCGACATGTACGAGCGCGCGATGAACTTCGTGGAGTACATCGGTTTCTACCAGCTCGCCCGTTCCGAAGGGCTGGTGCTGCGGTACCTCACCGACACCTACGACTCGCTCCGGCACACGGTTCCCGACGAGGCCAAGGACGAGGGGCTGCAGGACCTCATCGAATGGCTCGGCGAACTGGTGCGCCAGGTCGACTCCAGCCTCCTCGACGAGTGGGAAGCCTTGCGGCATCCCGAAGAGGAGGGCCCGGTTTCGGCGCGGCCGCCGTCCGAGCCGCCCGCGGTCACGCGGAACGAGCGCGCCTTCCGGGTGCTCGTGCGGAACGAGCTGTTCCGCCGGGTCGAGCTCGCCGCCCGGCGTTCCTACGGGACGCTCGGCGAGCTGGACGCGGCTTCCGGCTGGGACGCCGACGCGTGGGAAGACGCCATCGAGGACTACTACGACGAGCACGAAACGCTCGGCATCGGGCCGGACGCGCGCGGGCCGAAGCTGCTGATCATCGAGCAGGAGAAGGAGATCTGGCGCGTGCGGCAGATCTTCGACGATCCGGCGGGCGATCACGACTGGGGCATCGGCGCCGAGGTCGACCTGGCGGCTTCGGACGAGGCGGGTTCGGCGGTCATCCGGATCACCGCGGTGGACCGGCTCTGACGTCCGAGGCCGCTCGACCCCTGTAGGCGCGCACCGTGGCGTCATGGCGCAAGAAACCGGACTTGGTCCAGCAGTCCGAGATGCAACAAGTGCTCGACACCGCATTCGAACAAGCG
>NZ_JBFBGL010000019.1:0-129963 GCF_040684635.1 Amycolatopsis sp. NPDC089917
CAGTTCGTCGATGCTCCGCGCCTCCGGGATCATGTCGCGGGCGATGTAGGCCTCGATCCCCGAGGCTAACCCGAATCGCCACTCACGACCACCTGGACCGACGCGGTCAGCCGCCGACCTTCGCGATCGCCACGATGTTCTCCGGCCGCACCCGCACGATCACCTTCCCCGGCGACGTCGCGTAAGCCATCCAGCCCTCGATCGCCTCCGGCCCCGCCTCCCCGAGGTAGCGCTCGGCGATCGACGACGAACCCGCCCGGACGCCGTCGGGATCCGAAACGATCTCCGCGACACCCTCGACACTCACGAACGAGAACGGCGGACGCGGGTCGTCGGCGACCACCGAAACGCGCGGATTCTCCTTGAGCGCCTTGCCCTTGACGGTGTCCGCGCCCAGGTTGACCAGGATGTCGTCCCCGTCGACGGCGAACCAGACCGGGACCGCGTGCGGCCTCCCGTCCGGGCGGACCGTCGCGAAGACGGCGGTGCGGGTGCCTTCGGCGAGAAACGCGCGGCGCTGCTCGTCGGTCATGTTCTCGGGCATTACTTTCCCTCCAGAGTGGCGTCCAGGCCGAAAGCCGGGAACAGGTGGCTGTCGAACGTGGTGAACTCCGCGGCCTTGCCGTCGACGACACGGAGGACGTCGAGCTTGAAGCCGCGGAAGACGGTGTCGCCCGGGCGACGGAGGTAGGACGCGAACGCGGGCATCCGGTTGGCGTCGACCGCGACGGCGCGCCATTCACCCATCTCTTCGGCGATCCTGCCGTGCCGGGCGAGGTGTTCGAGGCCGATGTAGCAGTTCGGCTCCGGCGGCATCGTGTGGCGGACGTCGTCGCGGACGAGGCTGCTCATCGTGCTGAAGTCACCGCTGTCGTGGGCCTCGATGAGCCGGCGCACCAGTGCCCGTTCCTCTTCGGACGGCGCCTCCGCGACCTGCCATTCGCCGCGCTGCTGGGGGAGGCGTTCGCGCAGGGTCGCGCGGCCGCGCTGCAGGGCACTGTTGGCGGCGGGGACCGAGAGGTCGAGCAGGGCGGCGGTTTCGGCGGCCTGCCAGCCGAGCACGTCACGCAGGATCAGCACCGCGCGCTGCTGCGGCGGCAGCATCTGCAGGACCGCGAGGAAGGCGAGTTCGACGGTCTCCCTGGCGACGGCGAGCGCGTGCGGTTCGGCTTCGGACGGCGCGATCTCGTCCAGCAGGCGGTCCGGATACGGCTGGATCCAAGGGACTTCGGCGAACGAGCGCAGCGACGGCACGCGCCGTTCGTTCTTGCGGATCGCGTCGAGGCAGGCGTTGGTGGCGATCCGGTACAGCCACGCGCGGAAGTTCCCGCCGTCGAACGTGGCGAGCCCGCGCCAGGCGTTGAGCAGCGCCTCCTGGACGACGTCTTCCGCCTCGTCGAACGAGCCCAGCATCCGGTAGCAGTGGACGTGCAGCTCCCGGCGGTGCCGTTCGGTGAGCGCGGCGAAGGCGAGCTGGTCTCCCGCCTTCGCCGCGGCGACTGTCTCGTCCGTGTCGGTCATGGCGCCTCCCATCGAGTGTTCTTACCCGATGTAACGGCGCCCTTCGGCGGAACTCATCGGTCCCGCGATGACTTTTTTCGCGGGACCGCGAAACCGCAGGTCAGGGGCGGTCCGTGAGGTAGCCGCCCATGGTGCGGAAGTACTCGGTCGCGGCGAGCTCGGTGCCGTCCTCGGTCCGGACCCGCTCGATGACGAGCCCGTGCGACCGGCCGCGGCGCGCCTCGGGGCCCGCGACGATCACGACCCCCTCGCCCTCCCTGATGAAGATCCGGCCGGGGGTGCCGCCGTAGAGACCGGTCGACACCGAGGAGCGGACCACGCGCAGCTGCTTGCCGCGGTGGTGGGTGAACGCGTTGGGGTACGGGTCGGACTGCGCGCGCACCAGCCGCTCGATCTCCTCGGCGGGCCAGGACCAGTCGATGAGACTGTCTTCGAGGGCGCGCTTGTGGAAGAAGCTCGCCTTCGACCTGTCCTGTTTGACCGGGGTGAAGTTCCCCTTCGCGATCAGCTCGATGGCCTCGGTGGTGATCGGCTCGATGAGGTCGACGGTCCGGTGGAACAGGTCGGTGGTCGTGTCCTTCGGGCCGACCGCGACCGACCGCTGCAGCACGACGTCGCCCGCGTCGAGGTCGGCGTCCATCATGTGGGCGGTGAGCCCGACTTCCTTCTCGCCGTTGATGAGCGCCCAGATCAGCGGCGAGAAGCCGGCGTAGGCGGGCAGCAGCGAGTCGTGGACGTTGAGCGTGCCGTGGCGCGGCATCTCGAAGATCTCCGGCGGCAGCCAGGTGCGCCAGTTGTTGGCGACGATCAGGTCGAGATCGGCTTCCTTCAGCTCCGCCAGCAGTTCCGCGTCGTCGGGGCGCTGGCGCAGCAGCGCGCGGATCCCGTTGGCCTCGGCGAGGTCCGCGACCGAGTCGGACCAGATCTTCTCGTACGCGTGCTCACTCTTCGGGTGGGTGACGACGAGCGCGACGTCGTGGCCCGCGTCGATCAACGCACGCAGGGTGCGGTGTCCCCAGGTCTGGTATCCGAACATGGCGACCCGCATGGGACCGGCCTCCTCCTGGTCGAGGGATGAACATCACCACTGAAAGTACTAGTTGAGCCTCACCTAACTTAGGTTAGGGTTCCCTGGTCTTTGTAACGAAGTACCGAGATGCGGCTGAGCCGCGCAAGGGGTTCAAGATGGCACGAGCAGTGGTCGGTGAACGGGTTCCGGTCTACGACGTCGTCGGGGTCGGCTTCGGGCCCTCGAACCTGGCGCTCGCCATCGCGGTCACCGAGCACAACGCCGAGCCCGGAGCCGAGACCGTCACCGCCCACTTCCTCGAGCGCCAGCCCCGGTTCGGCTGGCACCGCGGGATGCTGATCGACAACGCCACCATGCAGGTCTCCTTCCTCAAAGACCTGGCGACCATGCGGAACCCGACGAGTTCCTTCAGCTTCCTGTCCTACCTGCACAGCAAGGACCGGCTGGTCGACTTCATCAACCATAAGAACCTGTTCCCCCTGCGGATCGAGTTCCACGACTACTTCGAATGGGCGGCGGAGAAGGTCGACGACCTGGTTTCCTATGGCACCGAAGTGCTTTCGGTCACGCCGGTGTTCGACGGCGACGAGGTCGCGTTCTTCGACGTCCACGCCCGGACCGACGGCGAGCTGGTGAACCTGCGCGCCCGCAACCTGGTGATGGGCACCGGGCTGCGGCCGAACCTCCCCGAAGGAGTGACGCCGGGTACCCGGATCTGGCACAACAGCGAACTGCTGCATCGCGTCGAGGGCATGGCCGCCGAGGAGCCGCGCCGGTTCGTCGTCGTCGGCGCCGGGCAGAGCGCGGCGGAGGTCAGCGCGCTGCTGCACGACCGCTTCCCGCGCGCCGAGGTGTGCGCGGTGTTCGCGCGGTACGGCTACAGCCCGGCCGACGACAGCGCGTTCGCCAACCGGATCTTCGACCCCGAGGCGGTCGGGCGGTTCTACGAGGCGCCGGAAGAGGTCAAGGACCGCTTGATGCGCTACCACGGCGCGACCAACTACTCGGCCGTGGACATCGACCTGATCGACGAGCTGTACCGGCGCATCTACCGCGAGAAGGTGCAGGGGATCGAGCGTCTGAAGCTGATCAACGTCTCCCGCCCCACCGAGGTCACCGACACCGGATCCGAGGTCCGGGTCGTCATCGAGGCGCTGGAGACCGGGGAACGGACCACGCTCGACGCCGATTTCGTCGTCTACGCCACCGGGTACAGCCCGGCGGACCCGACGCCGCTGCTCGGCGAACTCGCCACCGCCTGCGAACGCGACGACGAGGGCAGGCTCCGCGTCGAACGCGACTACCGGATCGTCACGGAACCGCCGCTGGACGGCGGGATCTACCTGCAGGGCGGCACCGAGCACACCCACGGCATCACGTCGTCGCTGCTGTCCAACACCGCGGTCCGGGTCGGCGAGATCCTCCAGTCCATTGTGGACCGACGGGCCGCCGGCGCGTCCAGGCCCGAGTACGCGGTGAGCGGCACCGGGCCCGCCTGACCAGCAGACGACGTTTCGCGCCCTTCGGACGGTGGAGGCAACCCCGATGAACCGCGGCTTTCCCCTGACCCCGGCACAGCAGGGGATCTGGTTCGCGCAGCAGCTCGACCCGGCCGATCCGGTCTACACGATCGGCTGGGTCGCGGAGCTGCGCGGCGACATCGATGTCGCCCGGTTGGGTGACGCCGTTCGGAGGGCGGTCGCGGAGGCCGAATGCCTGCACGTCACGGTCGAGCTGGACGGTGACACGCCGGTCCAGCGTCCGGCCACCCCCGGTGAGGTCGCCGTCCTCGACTTCACCGGCGAACCGGATCCGGAGCGCGCGGCCGACGAGTGGGCGCGGGCCGAACTGGCCGTGGTGACCGACCTCGGCCGGGGTCCGCTCACCGGGCACGCCCTGCTGATCCTCGCGCAGGACCGGGTCCGCTGGTTCCAGCGCTACCACCACCTGGTGATGGACGCGCACGGGCAGGCCGTCCTGACCCGTCGTGCGGCGGCGCTGTATTCGGGCTCCGCCGAAGAGGTCGCCTGGCCGCTCTCCGGGCTGGTCGAAGCGACCGATGAGGACGAGGCCGACCGCGCCTACTGGCTCGGCGAACTCGCGGGCAGGCCGAATCCGGTGCGCCTGCTCGGCCGCGCGTCGTCCGGCCCGATCCGGCTGCGGCGGCACTCGTGGGAGCTGCCCGCCGCCAAGACCGGCCGCCTGCGGAAGTTCGCGCTCGACGCGGGGACGCGGCTGTCGCGTGTCGCGATCGCCGCCGTGGCCGCGTACGCCCACCGCGTGACCGGCGCCGAAGACCTCGTCCTCGGCCTGCCGGTCACCGCGCGCACCACCCGCGCCCTGCGCGAACAGCCGGGCATGGTCTCCAACGTCCTGCCGCTGCGGCTGACCGTGCGACCCGAGACGACGCCGGCGCAGCTCGTGGCCCAGGTCGCGGAGAAGGTCTCCGCGCTGCTGGAGCACAGCCGGTACCGCGGTGAGGACCTCGCGCGCGAACTCGGCGCGAGCGGCGGGGTGCACGAACTCGTCGGGCTGAGCGTGAACTTCATGGCCGTGGACGGCGGACTCGCGTTCGGGGACGCGAACGCCACGGTGCGCAACCTCGAACTCGGCCCGATCAGCGACGTCGCCATCGCCGTGTACGACGCCGGTGAGGGCAAGGGCCTCCGGCTCGACTTCGACGCCGACGCGGCCGTGTCCACCGACGAGGAGCTCGCCGAGCACCGCCGCCGGTTCGCCGCCGTGCTGGACGCGCTGGTGGCGGGAGCCGGGCTGCCGCTGGCCGCGATCGACCTGCTCTCGGCCGGGGAACGGTCCCGGATGCTGGAGCTCGGGACCGCGGTGGCGGATTCACCCGAGGTGTCGTGGCCCGAGGCGTTCGACCGGGTCGTGGCGCGGAAGCCGCAGGCCGAGGCCGTCGTCTGCGAGGACGTCCGGCTGACCTACGCCGAGCTCGACGCCGCCGCCAACCGTCTCGCGCGCCTGCTGCGGCGGCGCGGTGTCGGCGACGAGGACGTCGTCGCCGTGGCGATGCCGCGCTCGGCCGATCTCGTCGTCGCGCTTCTCGGCGTCATGAAGGCCGGGGCCGCGTACCTCCCGCTCGACCTCGACCACCCCGAGGATCGCCTCGCGTACATGCTGTCCCACGCGGGAGCCGGCGTCGTGGTGTCCACAAAGGATGAAGCCGCGCAACTGCCGTCCGGGGTGGACGCCGAATGGGTCCTCCTCGACGATCCGGCCGTGGTCGCCGAGCTGGCGGGTCTCGACGCGTCCACTGTGGACGTCAGCGGGATCGCGCTGAACCAGGCCGCGTACGTCATCTACACGTCGGGCTCCACGGGCAGGCCAAAGGGTGTCGTCCTGTCCCACGACGGGATCGGCAGCCTGATCAGCACGGCGACCGAGCGGATCGGCATCCGCGAAGGCAGCCGGGTGGTGCAGTTCGCCTCGACCGGGTTCGACGTGACGGTCTGGGACCTGGTCATGTCCCTGTGCGTCGGCGGGACGCTGATCGTGGTGCCGTCGCACCGCCGCGTCGCGGGTGTCGAACTGACCGGTTATATCGCCGCCAACGCGGCGACGCACATGATCCTGCCGCCGTCGCTGGTCGCGGCGCTGCCGCCGGACTGCGAACTGCCGAAGGGCGCGGTGCTGATCGTCGGGACCGAGACCGTCCCGCCGGAACTGATCGCGCGCTGGGCCGAAGACCTGAGGGTCGTCGCCGCGTACGGGCTCACGGAAGCGACGGTGAACTCGACGCTGTGGGCGGCCGAGCCCGGCTGGACCGGGCCGATCCCGATCGGCAGGCCGGATCCGAACACCCGCTGCCATGTCCTCGACACCGCGCTGCGGCCGGTCCCGGCCGGCGTCGAGGGGGAGTTGTACGTCGGCGGCCGCGGTCTCGCGCGGGGCTACGCCGGACGCCCTGGGCTGACGGCGGAACGGTTCGTCGCCGACCCGTTCGCGGGCGGTGGTGCGCGGATGTACCGCACCGGCGACCGGGTCCGCTGGCGCGCGGACGGGAACCTCGACTTCCTCGGCCGCACCGATCACCAGGTCAAGATCCGCGGGTTCCGGATCGAACCGGGGGAGATCGAGTCCGCGCTCGCCGCGTACCCGGGCGTCGAGCGGATCGCCGTCGTGCCGCGCGAGGTCAAGCCGGGGGACCGGCGACTCGTGGCGTACGTCGTCCCGGAGTCCGGCGGGTCGCCGTCGCTGCCGAAGGACCTGCGCGCCCACGCGGAATCGGCGCTGCCACACTACATGGTGCCGTCGGCGTTCGTGGCGCTCGACCGGCTGCCGATCATGCCGAACGGCAAGCTGGACCGCACCGCGTTGCCCCTGCCCGATTTCGGCGCCGCCGCCACCGGCCGCGAGCCGCGCACCGAGCGGGAACGGATCCTGTGCGACGTCGTCGCGCGGGTGCTGGGGCTGGCCTCGGCCGGTGCCGACGACGACTTCTTCGGTCTCGGCGGCGACAGCATCCTGTCCATCCGGCTGGTGCTCGGCGCCGCGAAGCGCGGTCTCGCCATCACGCCCCGGCAGGTGTTCCAGCACCGGACTCCCGAGGCTCTCGCCGCCTGTGCGGGGACCATCGCGGCCGAGTCCACTGTGTCCGCCGTGTCCACTGTGGACGAGCGGCCGCTGCTGGAGCTGACCGACACCGAACGCGCGTCGTTCGCCGAGTACGCCGACGTCCTGCCGGTGACCCCGCTGCAGGAAGGCTTCTTTTTCCACGCGGAGTTCGAAGGCGGCGCGGCCGCCGACATCTACACGGTGCAGGAGGTGCTGGACCTCGAAGGCGACGTCGACGCCGACGCGCTGCGCCGGTCCGCGCAGGCCCTGCTGGACCGGTACTCGTCGCTGCGGTCCGGTTTCCGGCAGCTCGACGGCGGCCAGGTCGTCCAGACGGTGAGCCGGCACGCCGGACTGCCGTGGCGTGAAGTGACCGCCGAGGACGCCGCGGAAGCCTTCGAGGCCGATCGCGCGCGCCGGTTCGACTTCGCGCGGCCGCCCTTGCTGCGTGCGACCTTCGTCCGGACCGGCGAAGACAGCGCCAAGCTGGCCCTCACGTTCCACCACATCGTCGCCGACGGCTGGTCGGTCGTGGTGCTCCTGCGCGAACTGCTGGCGGGATACGCGGGAACGGACGCTCCGCGCCCGGAGCCGGACACCCGCGCGGACCACCTGCGGCGGCTCGCGGCGCGCGATCACGAGGTTTCCCGGGAAGCGTGGCGGACCGCGCTGTCCGGGGTGGACGAACCCACCCGGCTGATCGACGGACAGGGCACGGCCGCGAGACGGCCGTCGCGAGTCCACCTCGATCTCGGTGAGCGGGCCACGGCGGGGCTCGCCGCCATGGCGCGCGCGCACGGCCTCACCCTCGGCACCGTCCTGCACGGCGCTTGGGGACTTCTCCTCGGCGGGCTCACCGGCCGGGACGACGTCCTGTTCGGCAGTACGGTCTCGGGCCGCGACACCGGAGCCGACGGCCTCGAAACGGCGGTCGGCCTGTACATCAACACCGTGCCGGTGCGGCTGCGCTGGTCCCCGGCCGAGACCGTCGCCGCCGTGCTGCGGCGGTTGCAGGACGAGCAGGCGGCCTTGCTGGACCACCAGCACCTCGGTCTCGGTGAGCTCCAGCGCGTCGCCGGCGTCGGGCAGGACGACCTGTTCGACACCCTCGTGGTCGTCGAGAACTTCCCGCGTGACGACGAGCGCGCGTCCGAGACCCTCCGCCTCACCGGCGTCGAGGTCACCGACGCGGTGCACTTCCCGGTCGCGCTGATCGCGACCCCGGGCGACGATCTGGCGTTCAGCCTCAAATTCGACGCCGCCCGGATCGACGCGGTCGTGGCCGGGCAGCTCGCGGAACGGTTCGCGCGGCTGCTGGAGACGCTCACCGCGAACCCCCGCCTGCCTGTCGCCGCCGTCGATCTGCTCTCGCCCGCCGAACGCGGCCGCCTCGCCGACCTCAACGCGACCTCGCATCCGGTGCCCGAGCGGACGCTGGCCGGGGCTTTCGCCCAGCAGGTCGCCAGGACGCCGTCCGCGACCGCGGTGGTGTTCGAGGACACGGAACTGTCCTATGCGGACCTCGACGCTCGCGCGGAGCTGCTGGCCCGCGAGCTGCGTTCGCTGGGTGCGGGTCCCGACGAGATCGTGGCCGTCGCCGTGCCGAGGTCGGCCGAGCTGATGGTCGCGCTCCTGGCCGTTCTCAAGTCCGGGGCCGCCTACCTGCCGATCGACCTCGACTACCCGGCCGACCGGCTCGAATTCATGCTCACCGATTCCGGTGCCCGGCTCGTGATCTCCGAACCCGGGACGGCCTCGCGGATTCCCTCCGTCGCCGGGCTGGCACAGGTCTCCGTGCTCGGCGACCACGCCGTCGAGGACGTCCAGGGCGTGGCGGCCGGGCCGGACGACGCGGCCTACCTGATCTACACCTCCGGCTCGACCGGGCGGCCGAAGGGCGTGGCCGTCACGCATCGCGCGATCGTCAACCGGCTCGCGTGGATGCAGCACGAGTACCGGCTCACGGCCTCGGATCGCGTGCTGCAGAAGACGCCGTCGAGTTTCGACGTGTCCGTCTGGGAGTTCTTCTGGGCGCTGTGCGAAGGCGCGACGGTGGTGCTGGCCGAACCGGACGGCCACCGCGATCCCGCGTACCTCGCGCGGCTGATCCGGGAGCGGGGGATCACCACCCTGCACTTCGTCCCGTCGATGCTCGCCGCGTTCCTCGGCAGCGAGCCCGCCCCCGGCGATCTCGGGTCGCTGCGCCGGGTGTTCTCCAGCGGTGAGGCGCTGACCGGCGAGACCGTCGCGCGCTGGCGGTCACTCACCGGTGTCCCGCTGCACAACCTCTACGGCCCCACCGAGGCCGCCGTGGACGTGACCTTCTTCGACACTGACAGCGCCGACGGCGCGGGTGTCCCCATCGGACGCCCGGTGTGGAACACGCGGACACACGTCCTCGACGGCTGCCTCCGCCCGGTGCCCGACGGCGTGGCGGGCGAGCTGTACCTCGCCGGTGTCCAGCTGGCCCGCGGGTACCACGGACGGCCCGGCCTGACCGCCGAACGCTTCGTCGCCGACCCGTTCGGCGAACCCGGACAGCGGCTGTACCGCACCGGTGACCTCGTCCGGCGCCGCGCGGACGGCGAGATCGAGTATCTCGGGCGCACCGACCGCCAGGTGAAGATCCGCGGCAACCGGATCGAACTCGGCGAGATCGAAGCCGTCCTCGCCACGCAACCGGGCGTCACGGCCGCCGCGGTCGTGGCGAAGGACGGCGCGTTGGTCGGCTACGTGGCCGGTGGCGCGGATCCGGAGCGGCTGCGAGCCGCGGTGAGCGAGGCACTGCCCGCGCCGATGGTCCCGTCCTCGTTCGTGGTCCTCGACGAGTTCCCGCTGACGCCCAGCGGAAAGCTCGACGTCCGGGCCTTGCCCGCGCCGGTGATCGGCGAGACCGCCGCCGCGCCGGAGAACGAGCGGGAACGTGCCCTCGCGCGGATCTTCGCGGACGTCCTCGGCCTCGACGCCGTCGGTGCCCACGGCGACTTCTTCCTGCTGGGCGGCGACAGCATCTCGTCGATCGCCGTGTCGAGCCGCGCCCGGCGAGCCGGGTTCGAGCTGAGCCCCAAGGACGTCTTCGAACTCCGGACCCCGGCCGCGCTCGCCGCCACCGTCACGCCGGCCGAGCCGGTGCCCGACGCCGATGGCATCGGCGCGCTCCCGCTCCTGCCCGAAATGCTCCGTCTCCGGGAACTGGGCGACGCCGTCCAGCCGGAGTCCGTGCTGCTGACCCTGCCGTCCGGAGCCGACGTCGAGACGCTCGCCGCCGCGGTGCAACTCGTGCTCGACCATCACGACGGCCTGCGGCTCGCGCTCTCGCGGATCGCGTCGGTGCTGTGGTCGCTCGAAATTCGTCCACAAGGGACGGTTCAGGCCGCTGACCTGCTTCGTCACGCGACCGGGTCCGTCGAGGACGAACACAGGTCCGCCGTGGAGAGGCTGACGGACAACCTGCTGCAAGCCGTCTGGTTCGACGAACCGGGCAGGCTGCTCCTGGTCGCGCATCCGGTCCTGCTGGACGCCCGGAGCCTGACGATCCTGTCCGCCGACCTCGCGATCGCCTGGGAAGCCGTGATCGGAGGCCACCCGCCGGTGTTCACGCCGGTACGAACCTCGCTGCGGACCATCGCGCGCCGCATCACCGAAGCGGCGCAGGATCCCGCCCTGCTCGGCGAAATCGAGCACTGGGCCGGGACGTTGGCGCCCGGCGCCGCCGAGCTCCCCGCCGGCGGCGAAGTCACCGAACGCCGGATCACCCTGTCCGCCGAAGAGACGCGGACGCTCGTCGGACCCCTGCCGTCCGCCGTGAACGGTGACGTGACCGACGTGCTCCTGACGGCACTGAAAGCCGCCGTAGACGGCGACCTCCTCGTCGATCTCCATGGCCCGGTGGACACCTCGGACACCGTCGGCGCGCTGACATCCGTCCGCCCCGTGCGGATCACCGCGACCG
This sequence comes from Amycolatopsis sp. NPDC089917, assembly GCF_040684635.1. Lineage (NCBI taxonomy): Bacteria > Bacillati > Actinomycetota > Actinomycetes > Pseudonocardiales > Pseudonocardiaceae > Amycolatopsis > Amycolatopsis sp. NPDC089917. The sequence continues at coordinate 11,079 of NZ_JBFBGL010000019.1, forward strand.
GCGAGCCGCTCGCGATGCTCAAGGCGGTCAAGGAGACCGTCCGGAAGACGCCCGGGGGCTACGGCACGCTCCGCTATCTCGATGTCCAGACCGGTCCGCTGCTCGCCGGGCTCGCGAAGCCTCGGATCGCGCTGCGCTACGACGGCCGGATCCCGGCCGGACCGGGCGACTGGCAGGTCGTCGGCTACCCGGCGGCGCCCCCGGCGGGCGACCACGTCCTGCGGATCGGCGTCGCCTGCGAGGACACCGAAGACGGGCCGAGGCTGACGGCGACGTTCGCCGGACCGGCCGGAGAACTCGCCGACCGCTGGGTCGCCGCGGTGCGCGACCTGGCGGCGGCGGATCTCGGGAAGCCGGTGGGGCTCACGCCGTCCGACCTCGAACTGGTGTCGCTGACCCAGGAGGAGATCGCCCGCGTCGAGCGGTCCAGCCCGGTGCCGGTCGCCGACGTCTGGCCGCTGTCACCGCTGCAGGAAGGCCTGTTCTTCCACTCCAGCTACAACTCCGACCGGGTCGACATCTACACCATCCAGGAGGTGATCGACTTCGATCACCGCCTGGACGCCGGGCGCCTCCGCGAAGCGGTGTCCGCGCTGCTCCGCCGGATCCCCAGCCTCGGCGCCGGGTTCACCAGCGAGGGACTGCGCGGACCGGTCCAGTTCGTCGCTGCCGAGATCGAACCACCACTGTCCGAAGTGGACCTATCGGACCTGCCCGAAGTCGAACGGCAGGCCAAGCTCGACGAACTGATGGCCGAGGACCGCGCGACGCGGTTCGACCTCGGTGCCCCGCCGCTGTTCCGGCTGAAACTGGTCCGGCTGGCGGACGGGCGCGACCGCGTGGTGCTGAACCGGCACCTGCTGCTCTGGGACGGCTGGTCCGCCTGGCTGTTCATCGAGCAGCTGTTCGCGCTGTACGACCTCGGCGGGGACGACCGGGCACTGCCCGCGGCCGGGTCCTATGTGGAGTTCCTCCGCTGGCTGGACCGGCAGGACATCGAGGCCGCCACGGAAGCGTGGCGCGAGGCGCTGTCCGGCCTCGCCGAACCGACCGTCATCGGGCCGGAAGGCCGCGATCTGGTCCCGGCCACCCCGGTCAACCTGGACACCGTCCTTCCCGGCGACCTCAGCCGAGGGCTGCGTGAGCAGGCCCGTCGCCACGGCCTGACCGTCAACTCCGTGCTCAACGCAGCCTGGGGCCTGGTCCTGTCGACCATGACCGGACGGCACGACGTCGTGTTCGGCGCGGCGGTCGCGGGCAGGCCCGCCGCCGTGCCCGACATCGAAAACACCATCGGCCTGTTCCTCAACACCGTGCCCACCCGGGTGCGGCTCGACGCGGCCGAATCCGTTCTGGACCTGGTGCGGCGCCTGCAGTCCGAGCGGATGGACCTGACCCCGTACGAGTTCATGAGCCTCGGCGTCCTGCAACGCGAAGCCGGGCATCGGGTCCTGTTCGACACGCTCTTCGTGCTGCGCAACGCGGACGGCGACGAACGGCGTGACGGTCTCCGCCACCGGCACGGCATCACCGATCTCCTCAACATCGACGCGACGCACTACCCGTTGACGCTGGTGGTGACGCCGGGCGAGGAAATCCGGATCACGCTGTCCTACCGGGACGACGTGATCGACGCCGCTGAGGCCGCGTCCGTGCTGGGCCGGTTCACCTCGCTGGTCACGCAGATCGTCGAGGACCCGGCGAAACCGGTCGCCGCGCTCGCGACGGTGTCCGAGGAGGACCGCGCCGCCCTGGAGGCGGGCTGGGCGGAGGCCGAGCACCCGGTCATCGAGGACACGATCGCGGACCTGCTGGCCGCCCAGGCCGAGCGAACGCCTGACGCGACGGCCGTGGTGTTCGGCGACGAACAGCTGACCTACGCCGGACTCGACGCGCGGATCAACCGGATGGCCCGGCTGCTGCTGGCGAAGGGCGCCGCGCCGGAGCAGGTGATCGCGCTCGGCCTGCCGCGGTCGATCGACATGGTCGTCGCGCTGTTCGCCGTGCTGCGGACCGGCGCCGCGTATCTGCCGCTGGAACTCGACTACCCGGCCGACCGGCTCGCGGTGATGCTGGAAGACGCCGCGCCGCTCTGCCTGGTGTCCACAAAGGACGTATCGGCGACGCTGTCCGACGCCACGCCTCGCGTCCTCGTCGACGACCACGAAGACAGGGCGTTCGGCGACGGCCCGATCTCCGACGCAGAACGCCCGTTGTTCGCGCGAGGCCGCGCGGGCCGCCTGGAACACCCGGCCTACGTCATCTACACGTCGGGCTCCACGGGCAAACCCAAGGGCGTCGTCACGCCGTACCGCGGCCTGACGAACATGCAGCTCAACCACCAAGGCGCCATCTTCGCGCCGGCCATCGCGGCCGCGGGCGGACGGCGGCTGCGGATCGCGCACACCGTGTCGTTCGCCTTCGACATGTCCTGGGAAGAGCTGCTCTGGCTCGTCGAGGGACACGAGGTCCACGTCTGCGACGAGGAACTGCGGCGCGACGCGCGGGCGCTGGTGGCGTACTGCGACGAGCACGAGGTCGACGTCGTCAACGTGACGCCGACGTACGCCCACCTGCTGATCGAGGAAGGCCTTCTGGAGGGACACCGGCCCGCGCTCGTCCTGCTCGGCGGCGAGGCCGTGTCGGAATCGGTGTGGAACCGGCTGCGGGACACCGAGGGCACCTACGGCTACAACCTGTACGGCCCCACCGAGTACACGATCAACACCCTCGGCGGCGGTACGACCGACAGCGGCACCCCGACCGTCGGCAAGCCGATCTGGAACACCCGCGCCTACATCGTCGACGCCTGGCTCCGTCCGGTCCGTGACGGCGTCGCGGGCGAGCTCTACATCGCGGGCGAGGGGCTGGCCCGCGGCTACCTCGGCCGTCCCGGCCTGACCGCGGAACGGTTCGTCGCCGACCCGTTCGTCCCCGGGGGCGGGCGGATGTACCGCACCGGCGACCTGGTGCGCCGTCGCGAAGACGGGAACCTCGACTTCCTCGGCCGCACCGACGACCAGGTCAAGATCCGCGGCTACCGCGTCGAACTCGGGGAGATCGAGACCGCGCTCAGCCGGTACCCGGAGGTCGCGCAGGCCGCCGTCATCGCGCGCCCGGACCCGTCGGCGCCCGGGCTGCTGCGGCTCATCGGCTACGTCGTCCCGGCCGAACTGAGCGGGGACGCGCGGGCCGAGGCGGAGGCCGACCAGGTCGGCGAGTGGCAGCAGATCTACTCCGACGAGTACACCGAGATCCCGACCGCGCTGTTCACCGAGGACTTCGCGGGCTGGGACTCCAGTTACGACGGCGACCCGATCCCGCTGGAGCACATGCGGGAATGGCGGCAGGCGACCGTCGACCGGATCGCCGAGCTGAAGCCGGGACGGGTGCTGGAGATCGGCGTCGGCACCGGTCTGCTGATGGGGCAGATCGCGCCACTCGCCCGGGAGTACTGGGGCACCGACCTCGCCGCGCCGGTGATCGCGAAGCTGAACCGCGAGCTGGACCAGGACCCGGAGCTGGCGGCCAAGGTGACCCTGCGCGCCCAGCCGGCGCACGTGTTCGACGGCCTGCCCGCCGGACGGTTCGACACGATCGTGATCAACTCCGTCATCCAGTACTTCCCGAGCGTCGACTACCTGACCGACGTCGTCACGAAGGCGGTCGGGCTGCTCGCGCCCGGCGGCGCGCTGTTCGTGGGCGACGTCCGGAACCTGCGGCTCGCCCGCGCCTTCCACACCGCGATCCAGCTGACCCGCGCCGACGCGACCTCCGACGTCGCCCAGGTGCGGCGCGCGATCGAACGCGGGGCCGCGCTGGAGAAGGAACTCCTGATCGACCCGGACTACTTCACCGCGCTCGCGCGGCGGCTGCCGGAGGTCGCCGCGCAGGTCCGGATCAAACGGGCCCGGCTGCACAACGAACTGAGCCGGTACCGCTACGACGCGGTCCTGGTCAAGGAACCGGCCGAAACGTTGTCCGTCGCGCAGGCGCCGCGCCTGTCGTGGGACGAGGTCGGCTCCCTAGCCGTGTTGGGGGAGCGGCTCACCGGTGCGGAAACGCTGCGCGTGAGCCGGATCCCGGACGCCCGGCAGGCTCCCGAGGTCGAGGCGACCCGGGCGCTGGACGCCGGGGCGCCGCTCATCGACGTCCTGGACCTGTTCCGCGCCCCCGCCGGGATCGAGCCCGACGACGTGCACGAGCTCGGGGACCGGCTCGGCTTCCGGGTGCACTGCACCTGGTCGGCCGACGGCGCGTTCGAGGCCGTGTTCGTCCACAACGGACAGCCGGAGGCGCTGGTCACGGGTGTGCACCAGCCGGTTTCGGTCGGTGCCAACCTGGCCAAATACGCCACGAGCCCGACAGCCGCGCGAGGCGGCGGTGAACTGGTGCAACGCCTGCGGGACAGGCTCAAGACGGAACTGCCGGACTACATGGTTCCGGCGGCCTTCGTCACGCTGGGCGCCCTGCCGCTGACCGACAACGGCAAGCTCAACACGCGGGCGCTGCCGGAAGCCGATCAGGCGGTGCGGCTCGCCGAAAGCCGTCCGGCCGAGACCGCCGCGGAGGAGACGCTGTGCGCGCTCTTCGCCGAGGTCCTCGGGCTGGACGGGGTCGGCGTCGAGGACAACTTCTTCGACCTCGGCGGCCATTCGCTGCTCGCCACCCGGCTCATCAGCCGCGCGCGGACCGAACTCGGCGCCGAACTGGCCATCCGTGACCTGTTCGAGGCGCCCACGGTCGCCGAGCTGGCCGCTCGCGCGGGCGGCGGCGAACCGGCTCGGCCGCCGGTGGTCCGCGTCGCACGTCCGGAACGGATCCCGCTTTCGGCGGCTCAGCGTAGCCTGTGGCTCGTCGACCGGATGGAAGCGAACGCGGTCGCCTACAACTTCCCGCTGACCTTCCGGTTGCGGGGCGGCCTTGATCTCGGCTCCCTCCGGCTGGCGCTGGGCGACGTCCTCGACAGGCACGAGGTGCTGCGGACCGTCTTCGACGAGCACGATGGTGAGCCCTGCCAGCGTGTTCTCGGCACGCCGGAGATCCCGTTCGCCGTCGAGGAGTGCGACGAGGCGGGCCTGGACGCCCGGATCGCCTCGCTTTCGAGAGCGCCGTTCGACCTCGCCCGGGAGATCCCGGTCCGGCTGCGGGTGCTGCGGCTCGGCGACGGCGACCAGGTGATCTCGCTGGTCCTGCACCACAGCGCGACCGACGAATGGTCCGACCGTCCGTTACTGGGCGATCTGACCTCCGCGTATCAGGCCCGGATCGCCGGTGAGAGTCCTGTGTGGACGGACCTTCCGGTGCAGTACGCCGACTTCGCTCTGTGGCAGAAGGACTTCCTCGACCAGCGCGGCGCCGATCAGGTCGCGTTCTGGGCCGGCGCCTTGCGCGGAGCGCCCGACGAGCTGACGTTGCTGCTGGATCGCCCGCGGCCGCTCCACCCGACCGGCAAGGGCGCAAAGGTGCGATCCCCGCTCTCCGGGGAGCTGGCGTCCGCCGTGCGCGAGCTGGCGGCGAAAGCGGGAGCGAGCCCGTTCATGGTGCTTCAGGCGGCGGTGGCCGCGTTGCTGCACCGGACCGGCGCCGGGGACGACATCCCGCTGGGCGCCCCGATCGCGGGACGCACCGACGCGGCGCTCGACGATCTCGTCGGATTCTTCGTCAACACGCTCGTGCTGCGGACCGATCTCTCCGGCGAGCCGACGTTCGCCGCGCTGCTGGACAGGGTGCGCGAGGCCGATCTCGCCGCGTTCTCGCAGGGCGACCTGCCGTTCGAGCGTGTCGTCGAGGAGCTGAACCCGCCCCGCGTGCCGGGGCGCAACCCGCTGTTCCAGGTGATGGTGGGCTATCACCGGCAGGCCGGCGCCCACGACGTGCTCGGCCTGCCCGCCGAGTGGTTCGAGATGGACACCGGCATGGCGAAGTTCGACCTGCACTTCACGATGGTCGACGACGGGACCGCCGCCACGCTGATGCTGGAGTACGCCGAGGACCTCGCCGACGAGACGACCGCCGTGCGCCTGCTGGCCCGGCTCACGTCCCTGCTGGAACAGGCCACGGCCCGGCCGGACCGGCCGCTCGCGGTGCTCGACGTCCTCGTCGGCGACGAACTCGCGCGGGTGACCGAGTGGAACCGCACCGCTCGCGACGTCCCGGCCGCGACGGTGCCGGAGTTGTTCGAGGCGCAGGTGGCGCGGACTCCGGACGCTCCCGCTGTGGTGTTCGAAGGCGAGGAGCTGTCGTATGCCGAGTTCGACGCGCGGGCGAATCGGCTGGCGCGGTGGCTGGTCGAGCGGGGTGTGGGTGCGGAGTCCGTGGTCGCGGTGTCGCTGCCGCGATCTCTTGATCTGGTCGTCGCGCTGTACGCCGTGCACAAGGCCGGCGGGGCTTACCTGCCGATCGACCGTGACTATCCGGCGGATCGCGTCGCGTTCATGCTCGAAGACGCCGCTCCCGCGGTGGTACTCGACGAGTTACCTGACCTCGACGGCTACTCGGGCGAGAACCTGGGCAGGGTTGTAGATCCAGCATCGCCCGCCTACGTGATCTATACGTCGGGTTCGACTGGGCGCCCGAAGGGTGTCGTGGTGCCGCATTCGGGGATCGTGAACCGGTTGTCGTGGATGCAGGACGAGTACGGTCTGACGTGCGAAGATCGTGTGTTGCAGAAGACGCCGTCGAGTTTCGACGTGTCGGTGTGGGAGTTCTTCTGGCCATTGATCACCGGCGCGACACTCGTGGTCGCGAAACCCGAGGGCCACAAGGACCCGGCGTACCTCGCTGAACTGATCCGCACCGCCGGGATCACCACCGTCCACTTCGTCCCGTCGATGCTCGCCCTGTTTCTGGAGACGGCGGACTGCACGGGATTGCGCCGGGTGATCTGCAGCGGCGAGGCACTGCCGTCGGAACTGGCCGCTCGCGTCGACGTCCCGCTGCACAACCTCTACGGCCCGACCGAAGCGTCGGTCGACGTGACGGCGTGGCGGGCCGGTGCCGAGATCACGCCGTCCGTCCCGATCGGGCGTCCGGTGTGGAACACACGGACCTACGTGCTGGACGCCCGGCTCGCCCCGGTCCCGCCGGGTGTCCCGGGTGAGCTCTACCTCGCGGGCGTCCAGCTGGCGCGCGGGTACCTCGCCCGGCCGGGGCTGACCGCCGAGCGGTTCGTCGCCGATCCGTTCGGCGGTCCGGGGGAGCGGATGTACCGCACCGGGGACGTCGCGCGCTGGTCGGACGACGGCGTCCTGGAGTTCCTGGGCCGCGTCGACGACCAGGTGAAGATCCGCGGCTTCCGGGTCGAACTCGGCGAGGTCGAGGCCGCGTTGACGGCGTCGGGGTCCGTCACGCGTGCCGTGGTCGTCGCTCGCGAAGAGCGGCTGATCGCCTACATCGTCGGGTCCGACGACGGACTGCGGGACGCGGTCGCGGCGAAGCTCCCCGAGCACATGGTGCCGTCGGCGTTCGTCGTGCTCGACGAGATCCCGCTGACCCCGAACGGCAAACTCGACCGCAAGGCCTTGCCCGCGCCCGAGTTCGCGACCACCGAAGGCCGCGAGCCCCGGAACGCGCGGGAAGAAGCCCTGTGCGCGCTGTTCGCCGACGTGCTCGGCGTCGAGCGGGTCGGGATCGACGACGGGTTCTTCACCCTCGGCGGGCATTCACTGCTGGTGATGCGCCTGGTCAGCCGGATCTCGGCGACCCTGGACGCCACGGTGTCGGTCCGCGACGTCTTCGACGCCCCGACCGTCGCGGGGCTGGCCGAGCGGCTCGCGGAACCGGCGGCCCGGCCGGTTCTCGGCGCGGGGACCCGGCCGGACGTGCTGCCGCTTTCGCCCGCGCAGCAACGCTTGTGGTTCCTGTATCGGCTCGAAGGCGTCACGCCCACCTACAACATCCCGCTCGCCTGGCGTCTGCACGGCGAACTGGACGCGGGAGCTCTGCGTGCGGCGCTCGGAGACATCGTCGAGCGGCACGAAACACTCCGGACCGTGTTCGTCGAGGAAGGCGACGTCGTCGCGCAGCGGATCCTCACCGACGCGCGCCCGGACGTCGTGTTCGCCGAGGCCGACGATCTGCCGGCGCAGCTGTCCGCCGAGGCCGGGCGCGGGTTCGCCCTCGACGAGGAACTCCCGATCCGGGCCACGGTCTTCGCCTTGTCGCCGCGGGAGCACGTCCTCCTGCTGGTGCTGCACCACGTGGCGACGGACGAAGGCTCGCAAGAACCGCTGATGGCCGACCTGGCCACGGCGTACGAGGCGCGCCTGGCGGGTGTTGCTCCACAGTGGACAGACTTGGCGGTCCAGTACGCGGACTACGCCTTGTGGCAACGGGAACTGCTCGGGTCGGCGGCTTCCGGGCACCTCGAGTTCTGGCGGGAAGCCCTGGCGGGCCTGCCGGACGAGCTGGCGCTCCCTTCGGACCGGCCGCGCCCGGCCGAGACGAGCCACCGCGGCGGTCTCGTCACGTTCCCGATCGACGCCGTGCTGACCGAGCGCCTGCGCGAGGTGGCGCGACGGCACGACGTCAGCATGTTCATGCTGGCGCAGGCCGCGGTCGCGGTGCTGCTGCACCGGCTCGGGGCCGGGGACGACATCCCGCTCGGCTCGCCGAGCTCCGGCCGCACCGACGAACGGCTGGAGCCGCTGGTCGGGTTCTTCGTGAACTCGCTCGTGCTGCGCACCGACCTGTCCGGTGACCCGGCGTTCGCCGAGCTGCTGTCGCGGGTGCGGGCGACGGATCTCGCCGCCTTCGAGCACCAGGACCTGCCCTTCGAGCGACTGGTCGACGCGGTCAATCCGGAGCGCTCGCTGGCCAGGCATCCGTTGTTCCAGGTGATGGTGGTCTACCTGCCCGAAGCCGGCGGCGGGCCCGCGTTGCCCGGCCTGAGTGCGGAGCAGGAGCCCTTCGCCCAAGGCGTCGCCAAGTTCGACCTCGAATTCGGGTTCCTGGAGAACGCGGACGGGATCTCGGGCGCGATCGAGTACAGCGCGGATCTGTTCGACCACGCCACGGCCGAAGGGTTCGCACGGCGCCTGGTCGCCGTGCTGGAGCAGGTGGCCGCCTATCCTGCGGTCCAGGTCGGGGCGTTCGACATCCTCGACGACGACGAACGCGCGCTGCTCTCGCGCTGGAACGACACGGCGCACGACTTCCCGGCGACGACTTTGCCGGAGTTGTTCGAGGCGCAGGTGGCGCGGACTCCGAATGCTCCCGCTGTGGTGTTCGAGGGTTCTGAGCTGTCATATGCCGAGTTCACTGCGCGGGCGAATCGCTTGGCGCGGTGGCTGGTCGAGCGGGGTGTGGGTGCGGAGTCCGTGGTCGCGGTGTCGCTGCCGCGGTCGCTCGATCTGGTCGTCGCGCTGTACGCCGTGCACAAGGCGGGCGCGGCGTATCTGCCGCTCGACACGGACTATCCGGCCGACCGGCTCGCGTTCATGCTCGAAGACGCCGCTCCCGTGGTGGTGCTCGACGAGTTACCTGAACTGGACGGCTACTCGGGCGAGAACCTGGGCAGGGTTGTAGATCCAGCATCGCCCGCCTACGTGATCTATACGTCCGGTTCGACTGGGCGCCCGAAGGGTGTCGTGGTGCCGCATTCGGGGATCGTGAACCGGTTGTCGTGGATGCAGGACGAGTACGGTCTGACGTGCGAAGATCGTGTGTTGCAGAAGACGCCGTCGAGTTTCGACGTGTCGGTGTGGGAGTTCTTCTGGCCGCTGATCACCGGCGCGACGCTCGTGGTCGCCAAACCGGACGGTCACCGCGATCCGCGGTACCTGGCGGAGCTGATCCGCGACCAGCGGATCACGACCCTGCACTTCGTCCCGTCGATGCTGGAAGCGTTCCTCGCCGAGGAACCCGGCTGGCACGACGTCCGCCGGGTCCTGTGCAGCGGCGAGGCGCTGCCGCCGGAACTGGCGGCGCGCGTCGACGTCCCGCTGCACAACCTCTACGGGCCGACCGAGGCCTCGGTCGACGTGACCTCGTGGGAAGTCGTCGACGACACCGTCCCCATCGGACGGCCGGTGTGGAACACCCAGGTCCACGTGCTGGACGCCCGTCTGCGCCCGGTTCCGCCGGGCGTGACCGGCGAGCTGTACCTGGCGGGCGCGCAACTCGCGCGCGGCTACCTCGGCCGAGCCGGGCTGACCGCCGAACGGTTCGTGGCCGACCCGTTCGCGGCGGGGGAGCGGATGTACCGCACGGGCGACCTCGCGCGGTGGCGTGCCGACGGCGCGCTCGACTACCTCGGCCGGGCCGACGACCAGGTCAAGCTGCGCGGGTTCCGGATCGAGCTCGGCGAGATCGAGTCCGTGCTCTCCGCGCGTGTGGTCTTGAGGGAAGGCAGGCTCGTCGCTTATCTGGCGGGAGAGGCCGACGTCGAGGAAGCCCGGCGGCTGGCCGAGGCGGCCCTGCCGGAGTACATGGTGCCGTCGGCGTTCGTCGTGCTGGACGCGTTCCCGTTGACTCCCAACGGGAAACTCGACCGCAAGGCGCTGCCGGCCCCGCAGTTCGCGGTCTCCGGCGACGCACCGCGGACTCCGCGCGAAGAGCTGCTCGCGTCGCTCGTCGCCGGCGTCCTCGGGCTGGAGAAGGTCGGCGTCCACGACGACTTCTTCCGCCTCGGCGGGGACAGCATCGTCGCGATGCAGCTGGTCGGCCGGGTGCGGAGCGCCGGGCTGCTGCTCAGCCCGCGTGACGTCTTCCGGCACCGGACCGTCGCGGCACTCGCCGAGGTCAGCTCGGTGCGGCTCGACGCGCCCGCGTCGCCGAGCGGGAAGCCGTTGGTGGAGCTCGACGCGGGCGAACGCGCGGAGATCCTCGACGTCGCGCCGGACACGGCCGAGGTGTGGCCGCTGACGCCGTTGCAGGCCGGGCTGCTCTTCCACGCGACGATGGACGGCGACGGGCCCGACGTCTACACCGTCCAGGTGTCCTTCGACCTCGATGGACCGCTCGACCCGGGCCGGTTGCGCGACGCCGCCCAGGCACTCGTCGATCGGCACGCCGTCCTGCGCACGGGCTACCGCTACCTCGCGTCCGGCCGTCCGGTCGCGCTGGTGGCGCGTTCGATCACGGCGCCCTGGCGGTTCGCGGAGCCGGCGGACGCCATCGAGGCGGAGATGACCCACGACCGGCGCCGGTTCGACCCGGCGTCCGCGCCGGTGCTGCGGTTCCTGCTGCTGGCCCTGCCGGACGGACGGCACCGGCTGGTGTTCACCCACCAGCACGTCCTGCTCGACGGCTGGTCGGTGCCGCAGTTGTTCGCGGAACTGTCCCAGCTGTACGCCAGCACCGAACTGGCACCGGCCCGTCAGTACCGCGACCACCTCGGCTGGCTCCGGGAGCAGGATCGGGCGGCGGCGGAAACCGCTTGGCGGCACGCGCTCGCCGGGCTGGCCGAGCCGACGCATCTCGTCCCGCACGACCCGCAGCGGATCCCGGCGCTCCCGGAACGCCTGTCCCTGGAGCTGCCGGAGCAGGCCACCGGCGCGCTGGCCGACCTCGCGCGCTCACGCGGGCTGACGCTGAACACCCTCGTCCAGACCGCGTGGAGCATCGTGCTCGGCAGGCTGACCGGGCGGTCGGACGTCGTGTTCGGCGCGACGGTCGCCGGGCGTCCACCCGAGCTGGCCGGGGTTGAGCGGATGATCGGCCTGTTCATCAACACGATCCCGGTGCGGATCGCGGTCGACCCCGCCGAGAAGCTGGGCGCGCTGCTCGACCGGGTCCAGGACCAGCAGTCCGGCCTGCTGGCACACCAGCACTTGGGGCTCGCCGACATCCAGCGTGGCGCCGGGCTGGGGGAGCTGTTCGACACCCTCATGGTGTTCGAGAGCTACCCGGGCGCGGAGGAGGACGAGACCGGCGCAGGGTTGCGCGGGGAGATCGTCCGGCACGAGGACTCCACGCACTACCCGCTCACGTGGGCGGTGGAACCCGGCGTGCGGCTGAAACTCACCGCCGAGTACCGCTCCGACCTGTTCGACGCGGGTCTGCCGGAGCGGCTTCTGCCCGCGATGGAACAGGTGCTCACGGCGATGGTGTCCGATGTGGACGCTCCGGTCGGCAGGGTCGGCATCCTGTCCGAGGCGGACCTCGGCCTGATCGTGCGGGAGTGGAACGATACGGCGCTCGACGTCGCACCGGCCACCGTGGCCGGTCTGTTCGAGGATCAGGTGCGGCGTTCGCCCGGTGCGACGGCGGTGGTGTCCGGCGAGGTGGCCTGGTCGTTCACCGAGCTGAACGAACGCGCCAACCGGCTCGCGAGGGCGCTGGTCGCCCACGGGATCGGCCCGGAGGACTTCGTCGCCTTGGCGCTGCCGCGTTCGGCGGACGTCCTGCTGGCGATCCTCGCGGTGCACAAGGCGGGCGCGGCGTACCTGCCGCTCGACCCGGACCACCCGGCGGACCGGCTGGCCGCGATGCTCGCCGACGCGCGGCCCAAGGCGATCCTGACCGAGCCCGAGTTGCTGGAGTCGTTGCCCCGCAACGAGATCGAGACGCTGGTGTTGTGCGCGCTCGTCACCGAGGACCGGCCGGCGCACGACCTCGCCGACCGGGATCGCGTCCGCCCGCTCGGCTCGGAACATCCCGCTTACGTGATCTACACGTCGGGTTCGACCGGGACGCCGAAGGGGGTCGTCGTCCCACATCGCGGGGTGGTGAACCTGTTCCACAGTCATCGCGCCACGCTGCACCGGCCCGCGGCCGAAGCGACCGGCAAGCCGCATCTGCGGGTGGGGCACGCCTGGTCGTTCTCCTTCGACGCCTCCTGGCAGCCGCAGCTGTGGCTGCTCGACGGGCACGCCGTGCACGTCGTGGACGAGGAGACCCGGCGCGACCCGGAACTGCTGGCCGCGATGATCGAACGGGACGGCTTCGACTTCATCGAGGTCACGCCGTCGTTCTTCGCGCAGATGGCGGAAGCCGGTCTGCTCGACGGCGACCGGTGCCCGCTGGCCGTGATCGGTGTCGGCGGCGAAGCGGTGCCCGAGAGTCTCTGGCGTCGCCTGGCGACCTTGGACGGGACCGAGGCCTTCAACCTGTACGGACCGACAGAGTCCACAGTGGACGCTTTGGTCGCGCGGATCGGTGACAGTGAGCAGCCGCTGGTCGGCAGGCCGGTCGCGAACACCCGCGCCTACGTGCTGGACGCGGCGCTGCGGCCGGTGCCGCCCGGGGTCACCGGCGAGCTGTACCTCGCCGGTTCCGGTCTCGCCCGCGGCTATCTCGGGCGGGCGGCACTGACGTCGGAGCGGTTCGTGGCGGATCCGTTCGGTCCGGCCGGTGCCCGGATGTACCGCACCGGCGACCTCGCCCGCTGGACCGCGGACGGGCGCCTGGACTTCGGCGGGCGTGCCGACGACCAGGCGAAGATCCGCGGTTTCCGGGTCGAACCGGGCGAGATCGAAGCCGTGCTCGAACGGCACGACGACGTCGCGCAGGCCGTCGTCCTCGTGCGTGAGGACCGCCCGCGGGTCAAGCAGCTGGTGGCCTACGTGGTGTCCACTGTGGACCGCGCGGAGCTGCGGCGGTTCGCTGCCGGGACGCTGCCGGAGTACATGGTCCCGGCGGCGTTCGTCACGCTCGACGCGCTTCCCAAGCTGTCCAACGGGAAGCTGGACCGCAAGGCGCTGCCCGCGCCGGACTACGCCGAGCTGGCCGGTGGACGGGCGCCCGAGACCGCGTCCGAGAAGGCGTTGTGCGCGCTCTTCGCGGAGGTGCTCGACGTGCCGGAACTCGGCGCCGACGACGACTTCTTCGCCCTCGGCGGGGACAGCATCGTCGCGATGCGGCTGGTCGGCCGGGCCCGCGCGGCCGGGCTGAAGATCACGCCGCACGAGGTGTTCGCGCGCCGGACGGTCGCGGCGCTGGCCGAGGTCGCCGAGAGCCTGGAAGACGACGGCGCCATCGCGCTCACGCCGATCATGCACGCCCTCCGTGAACTCGGCGGGCCGATCGCGGGTTATCACCAGGCGGCGCTGCTCCAGACGCCGTCCGGGATGACCGGCGAGCAGCTGAAGACCGTGCTCGGCGCCGTGGTCGACCGGCACGACATGCTGCGTGCGCGGCTCGACCGGTCGGTGGACGGCTGGGCGTTGCGGGTGCCAGAGTCCGTCGACGTCCACATCGAACGCGTCGAAGCCGGCGGCGAGTGGTCCGCGCTGATCCAGCAGCACGCGGAGCCGACGCGGTCCCGTCTGGACCCGGACGCCGGCGTGATGCTGAGCGCCACCTGGTTCGACGCGGGCTCGGCCGGGCCCGGGCGGTTGCTGCTGATGATCCATCACCTGGCCGTCGACGGCGTCTCGTGGCGGATCCTGTTGCCGGACCTCGCGTCCGCGTGGGAGTCGGTCGCTCGCGGCGAGGTGCCGGAGCTGCCCGCGGTGGACACGTCGTTCCGGCGGTGGTCGCGAGCGCTGTCCACTCAAGACCGCGGCGGCGAGCTGGATCGGTGGAAGTCGGTGCTGGGCGGTGCGGATCCGCTCGTGCTGGACCGGGCACTCGACCCGGCTCGGGACGTCCTGGGAACGGTGCGGAAGCTGTCGCTGACACTGCCCGCCGAGCGGACGGCGCCCCTGCTGTCGCGGGTGCCGTCGGCGTTCGGGGCGACGATCAACGACGTCCTGCTCACCGGGCTCGCGCTCGCCGTCGCCCGGTGGCGCCGCGACGAGGGACGGGCGGTCTTGGTCGACGTCGAAGGGCACGGCCGCGAAGAGGAACTGGCCGGGGGCGCGGACCTTTCGCGGACGGTCGGCTGGTTCACCAGTGTCGTCCCGGTGTGCCTGGACCTGGGCGACCTCGATCTGGACGACGCGTTCGCCGGCGGGGCCGCCGCCGGTGTCGCGCTCGAACGGGTCAAGGCGCATCTCGGCGGGCTGCCGGACGGCGGGATCGGGCACGGTCTGCTCCGGTACCTCGACCCGCGGAGCGGGCCTGAACTCGCGAAGTTCGCGAAGCCGCAGATCGAGTTCAACTATCTCGGCCGGATCGGTGTCCCCGAAGCGACCGACTGGTCGTACGCGGCGGAAGCGGAAGCGGCCGAAATCGGTGCGGACGAACGTATGCCGGTCTCGCACGTGCTGACGATCAACGCCCTGACGGAGGACCGCCCCGGCGGCCCCGAACTGGGCGCGCAGTGGTCCTGGCCGGAAGCCGTGCTGACCGAAGAGTCGGTACGGGATTTGGCGGAGGACTGGTTCACCGCGCTGGACGCGCTCGCCCGCCGAGCTGATTCATCGGATACACCAAAGGAGAACAAGGCATGACGAATCCGTTCGAGAACCCCGACGGCACGTATCTGGTGCTGGTCAACGACGAGGGGCAGCACAGCCTGTGGCCCGAGTTCGTGGAGGTCCCGGCGGGCTGGACCACGAAGTTCGGCCCGGCCTCGCGTCCCGAGTGCCTGGACTACGTCGAGACCCACTGGACGGACCTGCGGCCGGTGTCGCTCGTCAAGGCGATGGAGTCCTGACCGGCTCGCTCGTCAAGTCCGTGAAGGCCTCCTTGAGGGACCCAGAGTCCCTCAAGGAGGCCTTCACGGACTTGCGTTGTTCAGCTTCGCGACCGGAGTCGGTCATGGAACGTGAGTACGGTTCGCGTTATGGATCGAAGAGCTTTCATGGTGACCGCCGGAGGCGCGGCGGCAGGGGCGGCGATGCTGCCGGGTCAGGCGGAGGCGCAGCCCCAGGCGCAGGCGAAGTGGGGTCCACAGTGGCCGGTCGTCCGGTTCAACATCCTCAGTGACATCCAGGGCGATCTCACCGACTTCGGCACCGCGCTCGACGATCTGCACGCGATCAACCCGGGCAGCGCGGGACTCGGCATCGCGGGTGACCTCACCCCGCGCGGCTACGACTTCGAGTACGCCCAGCTTCGCGAGACCTTCGACAAGCACGCGCATCCGCGTCAGGTCGCCTGCGCCATCGGCAACCACGAGTTCTACGTCCCGAAATGGCGCGACCCCGACACGCTCGCGCAGGAGACCTGGCCGAACGGGACCACCGAGGACTCGCTGTTCCGCAGTTTCTACCGGTTCGCGGGTCGCAACACCGTCTACAACGAGACGTCGTTCGGCGGGGTTCCGGTGCTCTGCCTCGGAACCGAGCGCTACGCCAAGTACCACGACCCCAAGCTGTGGGACGAGGTCTGGATGAGCGACCGGCAGTTCACCTGGCTCGAACAGCGTCTCCGGTACTGGTCGATCCGGCGCAGCCCGGTCATGGTGCTGACCCATCATCCCTTGCCCAACACCGTTTCCGGCACGCACAACAAGCTTTACCGGTCGGACTACCTCCAGCCGGACAGGCTGCTCTCGATCCTCGGCCGGTACAAGGACGTGTTCCTGTTCTCCGGGCACACGCACTGGGACCTGAACCTGTCGGACTGGGTCGTCCGCCGGGTGGTGCCGGGTACCGGAAACCTGGAAGGCTTCACCGTGGTCAACACCGCCGCGGTCCAGACCGGCTGGACCGACGACGGCAAGGGCGGGGAAGTGTCGCTCGGCGGCGCTTTCAACCAGGGGCTGCAGGTCGAGGTCTCGCCCGGCTCGGTGGTCATCAAGGCCCGCGACTTCACCACGAAGACCTGGCTGAAGCAGATCACCGTTCCCCTGCAGGACTCCTGGGGATTCCCGCACTGACAGGGAGGGGGCCGGTGGCGCGTCGGTACAGCGGGTCGTGAGTGGCAAGTGTCGTTCTAACCCTCATCGCCACTCACGACCACCTGTACCGACTCGGTACTTTCGCGTGATCAGACGGACGGCACACGTGACCAGACGGACGACACTCGGCCCGGCCGAGTCTCGCCGCGTGTCGTCCAGCCGGTCACACGTGTCGTCCGTCCAGTCACGCGAAACCGTCCGACCGTAGGCACCTAAGACACTCTTGGCCCTAACCGGAATCGCTACTCACGACCACCCCGACCGAACGGCCACCGCCACTTCTGTCGCTTCATGTACCTGGGCGGAACACGGACGCGGCGCTCCTGCGGTACGTCCCGAAAGTGGCTTTCGCGACGTACCGGCCGGAGTCGCGCTGACCCGAAACGAAACGGGGCCGCGAGCGAAAAGCCCGCGACCCCGTTCCTTTCCCGAAACGGCTCAGTTGGCCGGTTTGACCTCGGTCTTCGGGTCGCCGTCGACCGCCGCGGTGAGCTGCGGGACGATCCGATCGAGCACGTAAGGCAGGCTCAGCACGGTCACGAAGGAGACCGCGCTGCCGTAGGTGCCGTCGTTCTCGATGAAGACCTCGCGCTTCTCCTTCGCCACCTTCAGGCCGGTGTAGAGCGCGTCCTTGCCGAGGATCTCCTGCGCCTTGGCCGGGGTGTCGATGAGCCACACGAGCGCGTCGCGGTCGAGCAGGTCGGTCCGCTCGGCGCTGAGGCTCTTGCCGAACTTGTCGCCGATGGCGGCGTCCAGGTCGGCGGGCAGCTTGAAGCCGAGCGATTCGAGGATGTGCGAGCGCCCGTCCTGGCTGCCGTAGACGAAGTAGCCCTCGTAGGTCGAGGCCATCAGCGCCGTCTTGCCCGCGAACTCCTGGTGGTCCTTGCGGGCCTGCGCGAACTTGTCCTCGACGCCCTTGACCAGTTCGTTCGCCTTGGTGGAGCGTCCGACGGCCTGGCCGACCTTCTTGGTCGCCTCGTTCCAGGGGATGCCGTAGTCGTTGTACTCCTTGGGCTGCGCGACGACCGGCACGCCGATCTGGCTCAGCTTGTCGTACTGCTCCTTGGTGAGCCCCGAGTACAGCGCGATGATCAGATCCGGCTTCAGCGCGGCGATCTTCTCGTACTGCGGCCCGTCGACGTCCTTGAGGACCTCGGGCAGCGCGGCGCCGCCGAGCTTGTCGGTCGCCCACGGGGCGATGGTGCCGGGGAACTTGCCGAGCCATTCGGTCACGCCGACCGGGACCACGCCGAGGGCGAGCAGCGCGTCCTGCTCGGTCAGGCCGACCGTGACGACCCGCTTGGGCTCCTGGGTGATGGTCGTGCTGCCGTACTTGTGCTCGATCGTCGTCGGGAACGCGTTCGCGTCGACCGCCGAGCCGGCGGAGTTCTGCGCGGCCGGGGTGGCCGACTCGCCGCCTCCTCCTCCGCACGCGGTGAGCGAGGCGGCCAGCACCAGAGTGGACGCCAGCACGCCGGCGGTCTTCAGGCGCCCGCGCACGGCGGAGAGGGTGGGGATTCGGGCCATCGTCCGTCCTTCTTGATCGGCGATCCGGCGAAATGCCGGATTCATCGAGATTCAGGTTTGCCTAACCTAAGACGCCGAACGGTCGATTGCAACCGGCGACGCTGCGTCCCGGATCACGTCCGTGAACGGTTGTCCGACCAGGCCGCCCAAAGCGTCGCGTACCGACCGCCGGAGGCCACGAGTTCGTCGTGCGTCCCGCTCTCGACGACCACACCCGCGTCGAGCACGACGACGCGGTCCGAGGCCGCCGCCTGCGTCAGGCGGTGCGCGACGACCAGACCGGTCCGGCCTTCGAGCGCGGCGGCCGCGGCGGCTTCGAGGGTCTTGGCGCCCGCGCTCCCGGCTTCGGCGGTGGCCTCGTCGAGGATCGCGATCGGCGGATCCGCGAGAACCAGCCTGGCCAGCGCCAGCTGCTGGGACTGGGTGACGGTCAGCTGATGACCGCCCTCGCCGACCACGGTCGCGAGGCCTTCGGTCAGCGCCTCCGCCCAGCCGCGCGCGCCGACCTTTTCCAGCGCCGCCAGCAGTTCCGGGTCGGACGCGCCGGGCCGGGCGAGCCGCAGGTCGTCCGCCAGCGAACCGGCGAAGACGTGCACCTCCTGGCTGATCAGCGCGACCGCCTGCCGGGTGGCGGACGGCCCGAGCTCGCCGAGCGGCACACCGCCGACGGAGATCGTGCCGGAGCCGGGGGTGTGGATCCCGGCGATGAGCTTGGCGAGCGTCGTCTTCCCGGCGCCGCTCGCGCCGACCAGCGCGACCCGCTCGCCGGGGGAGAGGCTCAGGTCGACGTCGCGCAGGACCGGGTGTCCGTCCACATAGGAATGGGAGATCCCGGCAGCCTTCACCGAGGCGTCGACGGGTTTCGCGGGCAGCTCGGGTTCGCGCGGCGCGGGCAGGTCGGCGACGCCGATCAGCCGGGCGAGGCTCGCGGCGGCCGCCTGCGCGTCGTCCACCAGCGCCAGCGCGGTGTTGATCGGGCCGAACAGGCTGTGGAAGTACAACGCGGCCGCCGTCGCCGCGCCGACGGTCACCGCGTCGGCGCCCACCAGCAGGAAACCGGCCGCGAGCACGGCCGAGAGGCCGACGAACTCGGCGAGGTTGAGCCGGGCGAAGAACGTCGTCATCAGCCGGACCCCGCGCAGCATGAGGTCCATCGCGCCCTCGGACCGCTGCCGGACGCGCTCCACGTGGGCGTCGGCGAGCCGGAACGCGCGGACGGTCTTCGCGCCGCCGATCGTGTCGAGCAGTTGCTGCTGCTGCGATCCCGTCGCGATCCGCTGCTTCGCGTACAGCGGGACGGCGTTGCGGACGTACCAGCGCACGGTGTGCAGCTGGATCGGGGTCGCCAGCAGCGCGGCCAGGAGGAACCGCCAGTCGAGGACGGCGAGGGCGCCGAGCGTCAGCACGATGGTGAGCACCGAGCGGCCCAGTTCGGGCAACGCCTCGCGGACCGCCCGCGCGACCACCGTGACGTCGTTGGTGACCCGGGCGGTCAGGTCGCCGGAGCCCGCGCGTTCGAGCTGGTCCAGCGGGAGGCTCAGCGCCCGGTCGACGAATCGTTCGCGCAGTTCCGCGAGCAGCGTCTCACCGAGCTTCGCGGTCAGCGAGACACCGAGCGCCGTCGCGATCGCCTGCGCGACGGCGACCAGGACCAGCGCCACCACCGGGGTGACCAGCTCGGTCGCCTGCCGTTTCTCGATGACGAGATCGACGATGTGGCCGAGCAGCCGGGCGGTCAGCAGCCCGATCGCGGTCGCGCCGACGAGCATCAGGAGCGCGCCCGCGGCACGGGCCTTCGCCGTGCGGAGCAGTTCGCCGAGGACGGCGCGGATCCGCTTGCCGTCGGCGGTGGGGAGGAGTTCGCGGGTCATGACAGCACCGCCGCGCGGTAGTCGGCGCGATCACGGGCGAGTTCGGCGTGGCCGCCCTCGCCGGTGACCCGTCCGCCGTCGAGGACGACGACGCGATCGGTCACGGCGAGCAGGGCGGGACTGGTGGTCACCAGGATCGTGGTCCGTCCTTGTCGTAGCCGGGCGAGCCCGGTGGCGATCTTCGCCTCGGTCACCGTGTCCACCGCCGTCGTCGGGTCGTGGACGACGAGCACCGGTGCGTCCGAGGCGAGCGCGCGGGCGAGGGCGACGCGTTGCCGCTGGCCACCGGAGAGCGAGCGCCCGCGTTCGGTGACCGCGGTCGCGGTGCCGTCCGGAAGCGCCGCCGCGACCTCGTCCGCCGCCGACGCGGCGAGCGCCTCGTCCGGGTCGGTCCCCACGTTCTCCGCCAGTGTCCCTTCGAACAGATCCGCGTCGTGCGCGGCGACCAGCACTACTTCCCGCACCCGTTCCGGGTCCACAGTGGACAGATCGACGCCGTCGACGTGGACCCGGCCCCCGGCCGGATCGCCCGCGCGGCCGAGGCAGTCGAGCAGGTCGGTCGCGGCGGCGGGATCGGCGGCGACGACGCCGATCAGCTGCCCGGCGGGGATGTCGAGGTCGACACCGCGAAGGCTGCCGTACGAGACCTCGGTGAGCCGGACGTTCCCGAGGCTGGGGGACGGGAGTTCCCCGGCGCCCGTTGCGACCGCCACCGGCGTGGTCAGCAGATCGGCGACCCGGGACGCCGACGCGCGGCCCTGGGCCAGCTGGCCGTTGACCCACGCGAAGATCAGGAACGGGGTGAGCAGGAACTGCGCGAGCCCCACGGCCGCGACGAGGTCGCCGACGCTGATTGTCCCGGACGACGCGAGGTTCCCGCCGACGAGGGCGACGATCGCGATGAAGATCCCGGTCAGCGCCAGCACCGCGCCGTCGTGCCAGGCCTTGGCCCGCGCGGCGCGCAAGGTCGCCTTGAGCGAGTTCTGGCTCGTGTCGCGATAGCGCGCGACGGCGGCCGGTTCGGCGCCGATGCCCTTGAGCACCCGAAGGCCGGAGACCAGATCCGTGGCGACGCCCGACGCGTGCGCGGAACGCTCCTGTTCCGCCTCGCTGCGGCGTTCCAGCGGCTTGCCGATGAGGTGCGCCAGGTACAGCAACGGCGGCGTGCCCAGGAGGACGAGGAGTCCCAGCGGCAGCGAGATGCGCAGCAGGGCGACGGCGCTGACCAGGACGCCGGCGAGGGCGGCGATCCCGAACGGCATGGCCGCGTTCACGGCCCCGACCCGTTGCGCGTCGCTGGTCCCGATGTTGACCAGCTCGCCCGCCAGCTTGCCGTTCTCGGCGCCGCCGCCGGGATGCAGGACGCGCCTGCTGATCGCGACGCGCAGGTCGTGCGCGGCCCGGAGCGAGGCGCCTTCGGCCGCGCGGGCGGCGAACCGGTAGCTGTAGGACAGTCCCGCGAAGACCACGGCGAGCACGGCGAGCCAGAAGACGAGCGTGCCCGCCGAACCGCCGTCGACGGCCTGGTCGATGACCACGCCGATGATCACCGGGACGAGCGCTTCACCGCCCTGGTGCCCGGCGGCGAGCACGGACGCGAGCGTGACTCGGCGTCGTTGTCCGGAGATCGCCTGGCGCAGGACGCTCCGGCTGGTGGTGGCCGTTGCGGGCACCGGCGCCTCCGTTCGTCGGGGTAGGTAAGGCTAGTCTAAGTTGATAGCTCGTTGAGGTGAACTCCGGCGCCTCAGTGACAAGGAGGGTCCCGTGGTCGTCACCGAACGCCCGCCCGCCGCGACGTCCCCGCCGAGCACTGCGGCAAGGACGTTCCGCGCGGGCGGTCTGGTGCTCGGGCTCGCCCTGCTGGCGCTCGTGTTCCTGCTCAGCATCTGGGTGGGGTCGAAGAGCATCCCGTTCACGTCGACCTGGTCGGTGCTGTGGCACAACGACGGCTCGACCGACGCGGTGATCATCCACGACCTCCGCATCCCGCGGACCCTGCTGGGTCTCGTCGTCGGCGCCGCGCTGGGCCTCGCGGGCGCGGTGATGCAGGCGCTCACCCGGAACCCGCTCGCCGACCCCGGCCTGCTCGGGGTCAACACCGGCGCGGCGGCCGCGGTCGTCTCGGGCATCGCGTTCGCCGGTGTCACGAGCGTGCTCGGCTACATCTGGTTCGCCTTCGCCGGAGCGGCGATCGCCTCGGTCGTGGTGTACGTCCTCGGCTCGGCGGGCCGCAGCGCCACGCCGGACCGGCTCGTGCTCGCGGGTTCGGCCGTCATGGCGGTCCTCCAGGCGTACATCGTCGGCGTGCTGCTGCTGATGCCGGAGACGTTCAACCAGTTCCGGTTCTGGAACGTCGGCTCGCTCAGCGGCCGGAAGTGGGACGTGTTCCTGCAGATCTCGCCGTTCGTCGTGGTCGGCGTGATCCTCGCGCTGCTGCTCGCCCGGCCGCTCAACGTCCTCGCGCTCGGCGACCAGACCGGCAAGGCGCTCGGCGCCCACGTCGGCCGCACCCGCGTGCTGGGCGCGATCGTGGTGATGCTGCTCTGCGGCGCGGGGACCGCGGCGATCGGGCCGGTCCTGTTCCTCGGGCTCGCCGTGCCGCACGCCGCGCGGATGCTGGTCGGCCCGGATCAGCGCTGGGTCCTGCCGTACTCGATGCTGCTCGCGCCGATCGCGCTGATCGGCGCCGACATCGTCGGCCGCGTGCTGAACCCGCCGGAGGAACTGCAGGCGGGCATCGTCGTCGCGTTCCTCGGGGCGCCGGTGTTCATCGCGCTGTGCCGCCGCAGGAAGCTGGCCCGGCTGTGACCACGACGAAGGAGCGGACCACGACGAAGGAGCGCCCGCCGATGACCACCCGCGTCCTGCGCACCCCGGGCGGGGGATTGTCCCTGCGCGTCACCCCGCGGGCGGCGATCGTCGTCGTGCTGCTGGCCGTCGCGGTGTTCTTCGTCGGGGCGGTCAGCATGACCACCGGCGACTACCCGTTGAGCGTCGGCGAGGTCATCCAGACGTTGTTCGGCTTCGGCGACCGGGCCACCGAGTTCATCGTGACCACGCTGCGGCTGCCGAGGCTGCTGACCGCGCTGCTGGTCGGCGGCGCGCTCGCGGTCAGTGGCGCGATCCTGCAGAGCCTGTCCGGGAATCCGCTGGGCAGCCCCGACTTCATCGGCTTCACCGAAGGCGCGGCCGCCGGCGCGCTGCTGACGATCATCGTGGTGCACGGCGGGATGCTCCAGGTCTCGTTCGGCGCGCTCGTCGGCGGCGTCGTGACCGCGGCGCTCATCGCGCTGCTCGCGTTCAAGGGCGGCGTGCACACCTTCCGGCTGATCCTCGTCGGGATCGGGGTGAACGCGATGCTCATCGCGTTCAACTCGTACCTGATCACCCGGGCCGCCCAGCAGGACGGGCTGGCGGCGCAGGCGTGGCTGGTCGGCGGCCTCAACGGACGTGGCTGGGAGCACGTCGTCCCGGTCGCGATCGCCATCGCCGTCCTGGTCCCGCCCGGTTTCGTCTACGGCAGAAGGCTTTCCCTGCTGGAGATGGGCGACGATTCGGCCATGGGGCTCGGCGTGCCGGTGCAGCGGAGCCGCGTCGTGCTCCTCGGCGTCAGCGTCGGACTGTGTTCGATCGCGACGGCGGCCGCCGGTCCGATCGCGTTCCTCGCGCTCGCCGCGCCTCAGCTGGCGAAACGGCTCACGCGCTCTTCGGGACCCGGGCTCGCCGCGGCCGCGCTGATGGGCATGCTCCTGCTGGTGACGAGCGATCTGGTCACCCAGCGGTTCCTGGCCGGGCTGCCGGTCGGTCTCGTGACCGGGGCCATCGGCGGGCTGTACCTGGCCTGGCTGCTGGTGTCCCGGCGCGGGGTCAGCCGGGCTGCGCGCTGACCGGCTCGATCGGCGCGGGCTCACCGAAGCGGGCCAGCGCCAGCGCCGCCGAGACCGCGAGCAGGAAGCCGACCGCCGCCACCGCCGCGAACCCGGGCCGGGTGGTGTCGCCCAGCACGAGAACCCCGATCAGGGAAGGGAAGACGGTCTCGCCGATCACCATCATCGCGGTCGAGGTGGTGACACTGCCGCGTTGCAGCGCGGTGGCGTAGAACAGCATCGCCAGCGCGCCCGCCACGCCGAGGGTGTACGTGGCCGGGTCGGTCAGCAGGTCCAGCGGGGCGAGGCTGGTGAGCACGCGGCCGGAAAGGGCGACCACGCCGAAACACAGCCCGGCGATCAGGCCCAGCGCCGGCGTGCGGAGCCGCCGCGAGGCGCGGCCTGCGACCATCCCGGCGACGCCGAGGACGACCACCGCGCCGACCAGCACGAGCCGGAATCCCAGCCCGGTCGGATCCGAGCCCTCGCTCTCGGCCGACATCCCGAGCAGCGCGAGCCCCGCGCAGACGACCGCGACCGCCGTCCACTCGCGACGTCCCAGCCGGACTCCGAGCGCCCGCGCCGCGACCGCGGTCACGGCGAGGCTTCCCGCCAGCGCCGCCTGGACCACGAACAGCGGCAGCACCCGCAGGGCGGCGACCTGGGCGACGAACCCGACGACGTCCAGCGCGAGGCCCGCGACGAACTTCCACTGCCGCAGCACCCGCACGAGAAGCCGGGGATCGACACGGTCTTCCGTGCCTGAAGTCGCCTTCGCCGCGATCGCCTGCATCACCGAAGCGACGCCGTACGCACAGGCCGCGAAGAGCGCGCAAATCAGTCCCCACCACATGAAGCGTCAGCCTAGCCCTGCCCGATGTGTAGGGTGGCGGAATGTCGAACACGGGTTCGAGTGCCGCCGAGCCGGTCGATCGGGCATGGCCGGACGGGATCGCCGAGGACGAAGCCGGGATCCAGTGGGACTTCCTGCGCTTCCTCCGCGCCACCGCGGTGAACAAGGTCGCCGGGCTGACCAGGGAACAGGCCGCCGCGACCCCGCTGCCGTCGTCCCCGCGGACGAGCGCGCTGGGGCTGCTCAAGCATCTGACCGCGGTCGAACGCTGGTGGCTTTCGATCGAAGCGGGCGGCGCGGATCTGCCTTCGCTGTGGGAAGGCTCACCGGATCCGAGCTGGGAGCTGACCGAGGACGACGACCCGCGTTCGGTCGTGGCGGCGTATCGCGCGGAGTGGGCGCTGTCGGAGGCGTCGCTGGCCGGGATCACGCCGGACGATCGGGCGCGCCGGTCGGGGAAGTTCACCGTCCGCTGGGTGTTCGCGCACGTGCTCCAGGAGACCGCGCGGCACACCGGGCACCTCGACATCCTGCGGGAGATGGCCGACGGCACCACGGGCGAATAGGGCCGTAAGGTGTCCGCATGGCTGACAGGCTGTACTTCCGGCAGTTGCTCGCGGGCCGTGACTTCGCGGTGGGGGATCCGGTCGCGACGCAGATGGTCAACTTCGCCTATCTGATCGGCGACAGGGAGACGAACGAGGCGGTCATCGTCGATCCGGCGTACGCCGTCGGCGATCTGCTCGATCTGCTGGAAGCCGACGGCATGCGGCTGACCGGCGTCCTCGCCACGCACCACCATCCGGACCACGTCGGCGGCGAGATGATGGGCTTCTCGCTGCCGGGGATCGCGCAGCTCCTGGAGCGCGAGCAGGTGCCGATCCACGTCAACGGCGCCGAAGCCGAATGGGTCCGCCGTATCACCGGTGTGTCCGGGACCGACTTGCGCTCGCACGAGCACGACGACGTCGTCGAGGTCGGCGCGGTGCCGATCCGCCTGCTGCACACGCCGGGGCACACCCCGGGCAGCCAGTGCTTCCTGGTCGACGGAAAGCTCGTCTCGGGCGACACGCTGTTCCTCGAAGGCTGTGGCCGGACCGATTTCCCCGGCGGTGACGGGGAAGCGATCTACCGGAGCCTGCAGTGGCTGGCCGGTCTGGACGGGGATCCCGTCGTCTACCCGGGGCACCAGTACTCGGCCGAGCCGTCGGCGAACCTTTCGCGCGTGAAGGACACGAACTTCGTGTTCCGGCCGAAGTCACTGGACGAATGGCGGCTGATGTTCGGCGGCTGACCCGCAGGTGTCCAGATCGCGGGAAGCGAAGCCCGCCGATTGACCCGGCCCGCCCGTGAAGCCGAAGCTCGGAACCGTGACGCTCAAGCTGCATTGGTTCCTGCCCACCACCGGCGACGGCCGCACGATCGTGGAACACTTCCACGCCAGTCGCGCCGCCGGGGCGTCGGCCGCGCGCGAGCCGAGCCTCGACTACCTCGCGCAGGTCGCCCGCGCCGCCGAGGCCAACGGTTTCGAAGGCGTCCTGACGCCGACCGGGACCTGGTGCGAGGACGCCTGGCTGACGACGGCGGCGCTGATCCGGGAGACGAGAAGCCTCAAGTTCCTGGTCGCCTTCCGGCCCGGGACGGTCTCGCCGACACTGGCCGCGCAGATGGCCGGAACGTTCCAGCGCATCTCACAGGGACGCGTCCTGCTCAACGTCGTCACCGGCGGCGACGCTGTCGAACAGCGCCGCTTCGGCGACTGGCACGACCACGACCAGCGCTACGCCCGCACCGGAGAGTTCCTCGAAATCGTGCGCGGGGTGTGGAGCGGCAAGCCGTTCGACTACGCGGGCGAACATCTGAAGGTCGAGGGCGCGACCACGCGCGCGGCGCCCGACCCGGTGCCGCCGATCTACTTCGGCGGCTCGTCCCCGGCGGCGCTCCCGATCGCGGCGAAGCACGCTGACGTCTACCTGACCTGGGGTGAGCCGCCCGCGCAGGTCGCCGAAAAGATCGCCAAGGTCCGTGAACTCGCCGAGGAACAGGGGCGGAAGGTCCGCTTCGGCATCCGGTTGCACACCCTGTCCCGTGACACGGCGGCCGAAGCCTGGGCGGAGGCGGGGAAACTGCTGGAGGCGATCGATCCCGAGCGGATCGCCCACACCCAGAAACAGTTGTCCGCCAGCGAATCCGTCGGCCAGCGACGGATGGCGGCGCTGCACGGCGGGAAGACCGACGGGGGCGTCCGTGGTCTGGAGATCCACCCGAACCTGTGGGCGGGCATCGGGCTGGTGCGCGGCGGCGCGGGCACCGCCCTGGTCGGCAGCCACCAGGAGGTCGCCGATCTCATCGAGGAGTACCACGCGCACGGCATCGAGGAGTTCGTCCTCTCCGGATACCCGCATCTGGAAGAGGCGTTCTGGTTCGGCGAAGGTGTCCGGCCGGAACTGATCCGCCGCGGACTGCACGCCTAAGCGGTGTCCTGGCCGATGTGCGCCAGCCGCCGGACGACGTCGACCTGCGCGGGGTTGTAGAGGTCGTTGAGCGCGGCCGCGATCGTGTGCGTGGCGAAGCGTTCCCCTTCCGCCGTGGCCGCCTTCAGATCGCCGACCCCCGGATTCGCTTCCCGTACTTCGCGGACATGGGGAGTCAAGCGCCGGGCCAGGTCCTCGCACGTGGCCTCGTCGGCGTCCGCGGGGAGGTCGTCGAACTCGGCTAGGGCCGGGTCCGGCAGGTGATTCTCCAGGACCTCCTTGTACGCCTGGAGGCCCTTGGGGCTCAGCACCCGGCTCATGACCAGGATGAACGTGCGGTCGGCGTCGGTGAGGTTCGCGTCGGCGGCCGCTTCGGCCAGTTCGGGCGGCAGCTCGGTCGGCGCGGACCTCCGCAGGATCAGCCCGAGTTCGACGCGCACCCGCTGGAGCCGGTCGATGGTCGCGGCCATCTCGGCGTCCAGGCGCCGCAGCGCCTCCTCGGGATGCTCGTCGGTGTCGCCCATTTCCGCGACCTGGGCGAGCGAGAAGCCGAGTTCGGTCAGCCGCTTGATCTTCAGCAGCCGCACCAGATGCGGGACGCCGTACTGCTTGTAGCCGTTGGCCCGGCGCTCGGGTTCGGCCAGCAGACCGACTTCGTGATAGTGCCGTACCGTCCGCAGGCTCGTGCCCGCGAGGTCGGCGAGCTGACGGGTGCTCCAGGCCACGGCTGACCCCCTCCTCGGTCTCTTGGTCCTGTTCAGGACAAACCATGCCGTAGCGGCACGGTCAAATGCTGTGGCGCCGGTCACCCCGCTTGAGTGTGCCGTAACGGCCGAGTGTCCGCTGGTCCCACACCGACGACAGAGGGGATGACATGGCCTTGCCCGACAGCATGACCGTGGAAGAGTTCTTCGCGCCGGCGCGGCGGAACCGCGCGACCATCTCACCGGACGGGACCAGGATCGCCTACCTCGCGCCCTGGAAGGACCGGATGAACATCTGGGTCCGCGGCGTCGGCGAGGACGACGCGCGCTGCGTCACCGCCGATGACCGCCGCGGCGTCTCCGATTACGAGTGGACCGCGGACGGCCGATGGCTGCTCTACCCGCAGGATTCCGACGGCGACGAGAACTGGCACCTGTTCCGCGTCGACCTCGAGGACGCGGACGCCCCGGCGGTCGACCTGACGCCGTTCCCCGGCGCGAGGATGATGCATTTCGAACTCCCGCCCGGCCGTCCCGACAAGGTGCTCCTCCAGCTCAACAACCGGAAGATCGAGGAGTTCGACCTGCTCGAACTCGATCTCGCCACCGGCGCGCTCACGGTGCTGGCGGAGAATCCGGGCCACGTCGCCGGCTGGCTGCCCGGCCGTGGCGGCGACCTGTTCGCCCAGACCATCACCGCCGACGGCGGCTGGGAGCTGTCCCGGTGGGACGGTCGCACGCTGCGCCCGATCGCCACGTTCGAAGGCGACGACCACCCGCTGGGCACCTACCCCGTCCAGCTCACCCCGGACGGCACGGGGATCTGGATGGGGTCCTGCCGCGGGACCGACCGGACCCGGCTCGTGCGGGTGGACCTGGAAACCGGCGAAGAGTCCGAAGTGGACAGCCATCCGGAGTTCGACATCGACATCCGCAGCCAGGTGTTCACCACGCTGCCCTCCCCGCTGATCCGCGACCGCCGGACCGGCGCCCTGCTCGGGGTGCGCTACCTCGGCGAACGCCAGGTGATCCAGGCGGTCGACCCGGGTTTCGCCGGAGTGCTGAAGAAGCTGTCGGCGCTGTCCGACGGGGACGTGGCGGCGTTGTCCAGCGACGACTCCGGGCAGCGGTGGGTCGTGTCCTTCACCCACGACCGCGACCCCGGCGTGACCTGGTTCTACGACCACGCCACCGGTGAGAGCACGCTGCTGTTCCGGCCGTATCCGCATCTCGACCCGGAGTCACTGGCCCCCATGACCCCGGTGACGATCCCCGCGCGCGACGGGCTCATGCTCCCGTCGTATCTGACGCTGCCCGTCGGGATCGAGCCCGCCGGCCTGCCGATGGTGCTGATGGTCCACGGAGGACCGTGGACCCGGGACGCGTGGGGGTTCGACCCGGGGGCGCAGCTGCTGGCGAACCGCGGCTACGCGGTGCTGCAGGTCAACTTCCGCGGGTCGACCGGGTTCGGCAAGGCGTTCACCCAGGCCGCGATCGGGGAGTTCGCGGGCAAGATGCACGACGACCTCGTCGACGCCGTCGACTGGGCGGTCGGACAGGGCTACGCGGACCGGGACCGGGTCGCCATCTTCGGCGGTTCCTACGGCGGCTACGCGACGCTGGTCGGCGTCACGTTCACGCCGGACGTCTTCGCCGCGGCGGTGGACTACGTCGGCATCTCGAACCTCGCGAACTTCATGCGGACGCTGCCGCCCTTCGCCAAACCCACGCTGACCGGCAACTGGTACCGCTACGTGGGCGATCCCGACGACCCTCGGCAGGAGGCCGACATGCTCGCCCGCTCGCCGATCAGCCGCGCGGACCGGATCCGTACCCCGTTGCTGGTGCTCCAGGGCGCCAACGACGTCCGGGTGGTGCAGGCCGAGTCCGACAACCTGGTCGACGCGCTCCGGCAGCGCGGGGCCGAGGTCGAGTACATCGTTTTCGACGACGAAGGGCACATGTTCGCCAACCCGGAGAACCTGATCACCATGTTCCGTGCCGCCGACGTGTTCCTCGCGCGGCACCTGGCCGAGGGGAGCGCGGCATGAGCGGGGAACGGAAGCCGACGGTGCTGGACCAGCTGGGCGGGCCGGTCGGCCTGGCCTACACCGGTGTGCCGATCGTGGTCTTCGCCGTGGTGAACGCCGCCTTCGGGCTCGCGGCGGGGATCTGGAGCGCGATCGGGGTGGCCGTGGCGATCAGCGTGCTGCGGCTGGTGCGCAAGGAACCGGTCATGCCGGCCGTGTCCGGGCTGTTCGGGGTCGCGGTCGCCGCGTTCATCGCCTACCGCACCGGCTCCGCCAAGGGCTTCTTCCTGATCGGGATCTGGTCGAGCCTGCTGATCGGCGGTGTGCTGCTGCTGTCGGTCCTGGTCCGGTGGCCACTGGTCGGGGTCGTGGTGAACCTGGTGAGCGGCAAGGGGACCGCCTGGCACGGCGACCGGAAGTCGGTGTACGCCTACGACATCGCCACCCTCACCCTGGTGGCCGTCTTCGCCGCCCGGTTCGTCGTGCAGCGCTGGCTCTACGACGAGGACAACACGGGCTGGCTCGCCTTCGCGAAGCTGGCGATGGGGTATCCGCTGCTCGCGCTGGCGCTTCTGGTGGTCCTCTGGGCGGTCCGCCGGTCGACGAAGAGGCTCAAGGCCCTCGCCTAGTCCCAGCGTTGTGAGGCGTACACGACGACGTTGTCCCGATAGGACCGTTTCGCGGCGTCGAAGCTTCCTCCGCAGGTGATCAACCTGAGCGCGCTTCCCGGCGCGGGCCCGTAGACGGCCTGTGTCGGGAACTCGTTCTTCGGGTAACGCCGGACCGAGTCGACGCGGAACACGACGTCGGCGCCGTCGGACCGGGCGATCCGGACCTCGTCGCCGGATCGCAGGTCGCGCAGGCGGTGGAACGGCGCGGGTCCCGAACGCGAGTCGACGTGCGCGGCGAGGACGGCGGGACCGGGGTCGCCCGGAACCGGTCCGTCCTCGTACCAGCCGACGTCGGAGAACCGCTCGGGTGCCTGGAGCCGGCCCGCCGCGCCGAGCGCGAGCGGAACCAGTCCCGGCTGGTCGAGACCGATCGCCGGGATGGTCAGCCGGACCGGCGACACCTTCGTCCTGGCGGGAAGTGGAGGTGGGCTTGCCACGGTCGGCGCCACCGCTCCAGCCAGGACAGGGGGAGCGGGGGCGGGCGCACAGGCGGCGAGCGCCAGAAGTCCTAAAAGGACGAAAGTGGCGCGGTCAGCGGTCATGTGCCGGACGCCGCCTGCTCACCAGGACCGCGAGCAGTGCCAGTACGGGCAAGGCGGCGAAAGGCCACCATGGCAAGGATTTCGGGGCGGTGCCGCCTCCACCGGTCTCGACGCCGAGTTTCGGTGGATTCGGCAGGGCGGCGCCGTCGGCGATCGCTTCGGTCCGCAACCCGGTGCCGTTCTCGGTCACCAGCAGGCTGGTGGTCGATCCGGCTTTGACGTCCACTGTGGACTCCGACGTCGTGTCGCCGGAGGTCAGCTTCAGCGACCAGCGCCCTTCGCGGAGTTCGGTGTACGGCGTCGTCGCGCCGTACACCGCGCCGCTCACCACGGATTTCCCGTCCTGTCCGGTGACGCTCACCGGGGTCAGGGCGGCCGAACCCTGGACCAAGCGCACCCGTCCGTTTCCGGCCGCGGGGGCGGTGAGGTCGTCCTGGACCAGATCGCCCCGCAAGGTTCCGCCGGGCCCGTTCGCGAACACCAGCAGGGAGTGCGCCCTCTCCTCCTTGATCTCGATCGTCGCGCTCAGCGCGGGCGGTGAGGACGCGGCGGCATCGGCCGGGCGCATCGAAACCGTGTACGCGCCGGGAGCCACCGAGGAGTACGGGGTCACCGCGCCGTAGCCCGCCTTGCGGATGACGACCTTCTCGGGCTCGCCGAAAGCGGCGAAGTAGATGTCGACCGGCGGGGCCTTGGGGGAGAGGTGCCCGACGCGGATCCAGCCGACGCCGGGGCCGGGGGCCGCGTGCGCGGCGAGTGATGAACCGCCGAGCAGCACCAAGGCGGCGGCGAGCACGCCGGCGGGTCTCAGCAGGGCCGTGAGCAGACGCATGGCGGGGACCTTCCTTGCCGGGGATCAACGTGACGAGAACGGCGCGAGCAGCCCGGACGGCGGGAACATCGGGTACGTCACGAGCACTCCGCCTCGCGACCGGGTGACGGAAGCGGGTTGGAACGTGGCGCGCTGACCGGTGAAGAAGTCGGCGATGGCGGCTTCGTCGTTACCGGAGACCACCAGTCGGCGCAATGGCTGATCGGCGGCGGCTTCGCTTGGCACGGAAGGAAAATCGATCAGCCGGACCGGATGGAGGGCGGCGAGCGCGGCGACGGTGGCGATGAGCCGGGGATCGACCCGGCCCGCGGTCAGGTCGTCGCGGGTGCGTCCTTCGCACCGGATCCGTTCCGACGCGGCCAAGGCCGCACCGGCGCGGGAACGCGCTCCGGATTCCTCGGCCTCGCCGGGCGGATCCGGGGGTTCGCCGATGCGGGAGACGGTGACGGAACCGAAGACGGCGACCTTGGTGGCCCTGGCGAGAACCGCTGTGGCGGCGGGGAAACGGGACCCGTCGCGTTGTCCGGGAGCGGTCAGGACGGACCAGTCCGGAACGGCGCACGACACCGCGCACGAGCCGATCGGGATCAGGGAACCGGTCGGCCAGCCGTCGGCGGCGAGTTCGGTCCAGCTCGCGTCGTCGACCAGGACGACGGAGCCGGAGGCGTTGTCCTGCACCCACTTCCGTGCCTGGGTGAGGGCGGGTTCGGCGGGGGATCCCGGCGCCAGCCTGCCGAATCCGTGCGCCCAGCCCGCCACGGAGACCAGGGCCAGCACCGTCGCCAGCACGATGGCCGGCACGGGACGGCGCGTCGGGATCAGGCGATGTCCGGCGGCCGGTCCACCCGCGGCGATCGTGGCCGCGACTTCGGCGACGAGCAGCGGCGTCAGCGGGATCAGCAGCGCGAGCGGGAGTTCGACGGGGATCGCGGGGAAAGCGAGGACCGCGGCGATCAGCAGCGCCGACACGGCGAGCGGCCGCGTCCGGGGCAGGACCATCCCGGCGACGATCGCGACCATCGAGAGCACCACGAAGACGGGATCCAGCGTGACCCAGGCGGCGATGCCCGGCTGCCCCGGCTCGGGCAGCTCCGGGCGCAGCAGCGGACCGGCCGGGCCGAAGGCGATGCCGAGACCGAGCGTGAACACCACGGCGGTGAACGCGACGTGGGACGCCTCCCGCCGCCGGGTGAGCAGCCAGCCCGCCGCCGGAAGTGCCAGCAAGGCCAGTGGCGAGGTGAGGACGGCGGCGAGAAGGCACAGCGCGGCGAGGAAGTCGTGCCGCGGCCGGGCCCGCTCGCGAGGTGTCGTGATCAAGACGAGCGCGGCGAGGATCCAGGTGATCGCGAGATGCTCGACGAGCGCCACCCGCTGCATCCCGATCGCGAGTGGTGACATCGCCATCAGCACGACGGCCATGGTCGCCGCCCAGAACGGCAGGCCCAGCCGTCGTGCGAGAAGCCACAGCAGCGCCGCGCACAGCACGGCCGCGATCACCGCCGTCTCGCGGACGGCCGTGACCGGGACGATGGTGCGGTCGAACGCCCGCGAGAGCAGCGTGTACCAGGTGAGCTGCGCCCAGCCGAGCGGTGACGTCCCGGTGACGCCGGTGTCGGTGAAGGAAGTGAGATGGCTCAAGGCGAAGACGTGCGCGACCGTCGCCGGCTCGGTGGCGGGAGACGGCGTCGGCGAGGCCAGGCCGAGCACGCGCGCGCCGCCCGTGATCACGAGGAGGGTGAGGACGACGTCGATCGACAGCAGACGGATGGCGGCCGTCCCGACCAGACGACGGCCGTTGACATCGACGGGGACCACCGACGAAGCGTAGCTCCGTAAATGCGCGGTGGGAAACGGCCGAAATGACGACAATGTTCGAGTTTTCCGCAACCGCGCGTTTTCGATCGCGTGACCAATCGGCGGAGATTTTTTTACAAAGTACGGGACAACGCCAATGCGGCTGTCCGCACCGCGGGCGCGACCCGGTTGGTGTGCATGCGATTCGCCCAGCCGGAGATCGACAAAGCCGCCACGGCGACACCTCGCGAGTCGAGCAGAGGACTCGCGGCACAGACCACGCCGACCCCGGATTCTTCCCGTTCCAAAGCGATTCCGTCTTCGCGGACCTTGGCGAGCTGACGGCGCAACAAGCCCGCGGCGGTGATTGTCCGGACGCTGACCCTGGGCAATCCCGCGTCGATCACCTGCGTCACCACGGATTCCGGGGAAAACGCGAGAATGGCCTTTCCGACGCCGGTGGCGTGCGCGGGAAAACGACCGCCGATCCGGGACGGAAGCGACGGCGCGTCGGGCCCCCGAAGAATGTCGAGATAGACGACCTCGGTGCCTTCCAGGACCGCGAGATGCACCGTGTTCCGGGTCGCTTCGCGGAGATCGGCGAGATACGGGCGCGCGGCCTCGACCAGTCCGCGGCGCCGTACCGCCAGCTGGCCGATCTCGAACAGTTTCAGCCCGAGCCGCAGCGCGACGCCTTCGCGTTCGAGCAGTCCGGTCGCGACCAGGTGCCCGGTGAGCCGGTGGACGGTCGACTTCGCCAGCCCGGTCCGCCGCGCGAGCTCGGAAACGCCGAGCGCGTCGTCGCCGGGACGGAAGGCGGAGAGCAGCGCGGAGACGCGGGCGGCCACGAGGCCGTCCGCTCCGGTTCGTTCCGGGTCGTCGTTCCGCCCAGCGGCACGCATGAGTTGAGTGTGCCCTATCCGCTCGGGGAGCGTCACCTGACATGGCGCAACGGAAAGCGGTGGCCGCGATCGTCGGTCCCGGGAACATCGGCACCGACCTGCTCGCGAAGCTGAGGCGCAGCGACCACGTCGAGGTGCGGTACATGGTCGGCGTGGACCCGGAGTCGGACGGGCTGGCGAAGGCCGCCGAGCTGGGACTGGAGACCTCCGCCGGCGGAGTCGACTGGCTGCTGTCCCGCGACGAACTGCCGGACCTGGTCTTCGAAGCGACCTCGGCGAAGGCGCATCTGGCGAACGCGCCGCGCTACGCCGCGGCGGGGATCCGCGCGATCGACCTGACCCCGGCCGCGGTCGGCCCGTTCACCTGCCCGGCGGTCGGCCTGCCCGAACGGCTGGACGTGCCGAACGTCAACCTGATCACCTGCGGCGGCCAGGCCACTATCCCGATCGTGCACGCGGTGTCCCGGGTGACGCCGGTGCCCTACGCCGAGATCGTCGCGTCCGTCTCCTCGCGTTCGGCCGGGCCGGGCACGCGGGCGAACATCGACGAGTTCACCGCGACGACGGCGCGCGGGATCGAACTCGTCGGGGGAGCGAGCCGCGGCAAGGCGATCATCATCATCAACCCGGTCGAACCGCCGATGATCATGCGCGACACGGTGTTCTGCGCGGTCGACCCGGACGCGGACTTCGACGCGGTGACCGAATCCATCCACCGGATGGTCGAGACCGTCCAGGGCTATGTGCCGGGCTACACGCTCAAAGCGGATCCGCAATACGACCCGCCCCGGCCGGGCTGGAGCGGGCAGGCGCGGGTCGCGGTGTTCCTGGAGGTCGCCGGGAACGGGGACTTCCTGCCGAAGTACGCCGGGAACCTCGACATCATGACGGCCGCGGCCGCCCGCGTCGGCGAGCTGCTGGCGACCCAGGAGGTGGCGGCATGACTTGGGACGACGTGAACCGCGAGGTCCGGCTGGTCGACACCAGCCTGCGCGACGGCAGCCACGCGATGGCGCACCAGTTCACCGAGAAGAACGTGCGCGACACCGTCCGGGCGCTGGACGACGGCGGGGTCTCGCTGATCGAGGTCAGCCACGGTGACGGGCTCGGCGGCTCGACGTTCAACTACGGGTTCTCCCTGGTCGACGAGCGGAAGCTGATCGCCGCGGCGGTCGACGAGGCGAGCCGCGCGAAGATCGCGGTGCTGCTCCTGCCCGGTCTCGGCACGGTCGGCGACCTGAAGGTGGCGGCCGATCTCGGCGCGGGCGCGGTCCGGATCGCGACCCACTGCACCGAGGCCGACGTGTCGGTCCAGCACTTCGGCGCGGCACGCGATCTCGGGCTGGAGACGGTCGGTTTCCTGATGCTGTCCCACATGTCGACGCCGGAGGCGTTGGCGAAGCAGGGCCGGATCATGGTCGACGCCGGCTGCCAGTGCGTGTACGTCGTCGACTCGGCCGGGGCGCTGATCCTGGAGGACGCGGGTGAACGCGTCGCCGCGCTCGTGGCGGAATTCGGTGACGAGGCGCAGGTCGGCTACCACGGGCACCAGAACCTGAGCTTCGGCGTCGCCAACTCGGTGGTCGCCTACCGGGCCGGTGCCCGGCAGATCGACGGTTCGCTCGTGGCGCTCGGCGCCGGCGCGGGCAACTCGCCGACCGAGGTCCTCGCGGCGACGTTCGAACGGCTCGGGATCCGCACCGGCGTCGACAAGGACGTGCTGATGGACGCGGCCGAGAACGTCGTGAAGCCCTACATCACGCGGCTGCCGGTGATGGACCGGTCGTCGATCGTGCAGGGATTCGCGGGCGTGTACTCGAGTTTCCTGCTGCACGCGGAGCGCGCCGCCGAGCGCTACGACGTCCCGGCGCACGAAATCCTCTACCGCGTCGGCGCCGCGAAATACGTGGGCGGGCAGGAGGACATGATCATCGACATCGCCCTGCAACTGGTCGCCGAACGCGATCAGGATTGACGGTCGGCTCCGAGCACGAGGCGGACGCAATGGTCGATCAGGCGGTCGCGGCTCACCTTGAGCGAGCCGTCGAGGTAGGCGATGAACACGTTGCTCAGCGCGCCGACCAGCCCGATCGACGTCATCTGCCGTTCCGCCGCGTCGCCGTGGGACAGCTGCCCGCTGACCAGTTCGGCGAAGGAGGGGAGGAGGGCGATCCCGCGGGTGGTCAGCGCGGGATCGGTGATCGGCGCGAGCAGGAGGACGCGGCCCTTGCGCGGGTCGTCGAGCATCAGTTCGACGAAGGCACGGACGGCGGCCTTCGCCCGTTCGGCGGGTTCGGCCGTGTCGCTGACCGCGTCGACCAGAGCCTGCCGGGCCTGCTCGCCGATGTGCTCGTAAACCGCGACGACCAGTTCCTCGCGGTCGGTGAAGCTCTCGTAGAAGTACCGCTCGGTCAGCTTGGCGTGGCGGCAGACCGCGCGGACGCTCACTCCCGCGCTGCCCTGGGTGCCCAGCAGGTCGAGTCCCGCCTCGACGAGCTGTTCCCGTCGCGCGGCCTTGCGGTCGTCCAGGGTCGTGCCTGCCCAGCTGCGGCCGGCCATGATCGGCTCCTCTTGTTGACTACGGCTGTTGTCAACTTTAACCTGACAACAGTTGTGGTCAATTTAACCAGCTCAGTGAGGAGACCGGGGATGACACAGCCGCGGCCGCTGGGACCGGATTCGCTGACCTGGAAGTACTTCGGCGATTGGCGAGGGCTGCTCATCGCCCTCTGGGCCGGATCCATGCAGAACATGCACCCCGAGCTGGGCGCGGGCGTCGAGGAGCACTCGCGGTTCTTCGAGGAGCGCTGGCAGCGGCTGTTCCGCTCGCTGTACCCGATCGGGGGAGTCATCTACGACGGCCCGCGCGCCCGGCGGACGGCGTTGGAAGTGCGCGGTTACCACGATCGGATCAAGGGCGTCGACAAACACGGGCGGCGCTATCACGCGCTCAACCCGGACACCTTCTACTGGGCGCACTCGACGTTCTTCATGAGCGCCATCCTCATCGCCGACAACTTCGTCGGCGGTATCGGCGAGGCCGAGAAACGGAAGCTGTTCGACGAGCACGTGCAGTGGTACGAGATGTACGGCATGAGCATGCGCCCGGTGCCGGAGTCGTGGGAGGACTTCCAGCTGTACTGGAAGCGCATGTGCGAGGACGTCCTGGAGGACAACAAGGCGACGCGCGACGTGCTGGAGATCAAGGACCTCGCGAAACCGCATTTCCTGCCGTGGCTGCCGGATTTCGCGTGGAACCTCGTGCGCGGGCAGGTGGCGCGGAACTTCGTCTGGCTGACCGTCGGGTTGTACGACCCGCCGATCCGCGAGCGGCTCGGCTACACCTGGACCGAACGCGACGAGCGACGGCACCGGCGGGTCGGGAAACTGATCAACGCGGCGTTCAAGCTGGTCCCGCGGGACCGTCGCTACCACCCCCGCGCCAGGGCGGGCTGGCGTCGCGAGCGTGGCGAACTGGCCCCGGACGCGCCGTTGGTCGAGACTCCGGCGAGGAACCTTCCGCCGCTTTCGGAGCGGGGCAAACCGGAGCACTACTCACCGAACGTCTGATTGGGAGTGTCGATGAAGCTTGGTTACCACCTCGGTTACTGGTCCTCCGCCCCGCCCGAGGGCGCGCTGGACGCGGTGTCGCGTGCCGAAGAACTCGGCTTCGACTCCGTGTGGACCGCCGAGGGCTACGGCTCGGACGCGTTCACCCCGC
This sequence comes from Amycolatopsis sp. NPDC089917, assembly GCF_040684635.1. Classification (NCBI taxonomy): domain Bacteria; kingdom Bacillati; phylum Actinomycetota; class Actinomycetes; order Pseudonocardiales; family Pseudonocardiaceae; genus Amycolatopsis; species Amycolatopsis sp. NPDC089917. Next base: position 49,538 of record NZ_JBFBGL010000019.1, read on the forward strand.
TCGCTTGGTGGGGCGCGTCGACGAGCCGGATCAAGCTCGGCACCAACATCGTCCAGATGTCGGCGCGCACCCCGACCGCGACGGCCATGCACGCGCTGACCCTGGACCATCTGTCCGGCGGCCGGTTCGTGCTCGGGCTCGGCGCGTCCGGGCCGCAGGTGGTCGAGGGCTGGTACGGGCAGCCGTATCCGAAGCCCCTAGCGCGCACCCGGGAGTACGTCGACATCGTGCGGAAGGTCGTCGCGCGCGAGGCGCCGGTGACCCATGACGGGCAGCATTTCCAGCTGCCGCTGCAAGGCGGGACGGGGCTGGGCAAGGCGCTGAAGTCCACAGTGCACCCGTTCCGCGAGGAGATCCCGATCTTCCTCGCCGCCGAGGGACCGAAGAACGTGGCGCTGTCGGCGGAGATCTGCGACGGCTGGCTCCCGCTGTTCTTCTCGCCCAAGAGCGACGCGTTCTACCGGACGGCGTTGCGGGAGGGCTTCTCGCGGCCCGGTGCCCGCCGCGGCTTCGGCGACTTCGAGGTCGCCGCGTCCGTCCCGGTGCTCGTCCACGACGACGTCGAGGAGGCCGCGAGCTGGATCAAACCGTCGCTGGCGCTCTACATCGGCGGCATGGGTGCGAAATCGGTCAACTTCCACCACGACGTCTTCGCCCGGATGGGGTACGAGGACGTCGCGGACAAGGTCCAGGAGCTGTACCTGGCCGGCCGCAAGGACGAGGCGACCGCCGCGATCCCGACGTCGCTGGTCGAGGACACCTCGCTGATCGGGCCGGCGGAGAAGATCCGAGACGAGCTGGCCAAGTGGGAGGAGACCGTGGTGACGACGCTGCTTCTGCGGGGCGATGCCGCGACGCTCACGAAGGTCGCCGAAACCCTGTCCTAGGAGGGCGCTTTCTCTGCGGTGAATGCGTAAGGCCGGTTTGTCGCGGTGTCCCGAGCGCCACGCCTGGGACGCTCATCGTCTCGAACGTGGCGCTCGGGGCGTATCGCAGTGGTGCTCGGTGCGGCGCGGATGAGGTAGGCGGTGGTCCACCTTTGCCTTCGGCTCGATAATCCGAATCGCCACTCGCGATCAACCCGGCCGAACCGGTACGGCCTTGACGCTCACGGGCTGGGTGGATGGCGCTGGGCATGTCCTGAAAGCCACCTTCGAGACGCTCAACGTCCTGAAGGGGCCCTTTGGGACAAAGTCCGCTGGGTGAGACGCGGGGAAAGTCCCCTTCAGCTCCGCGCCGTTCGTGGGTTGCGGCAGTGAGGCCCATCACGTAGCGTCCCGGCCACGAACATGAAGTCGGTTCATGTTCGTGGCCGGGAGGTGCGACCAATGACGGTGAGCCGGAGGCTGGTTCTCGCGGGTGCGGCGGCGTTGCCCGTCGCGGCGGGTGTGCTCGGCGCCCAGCAGGCGCAAGCGGCGCCGGCCAAGGGTTTCCGCGTCGGCGCCGGCATCTCCGACGTCACCGGCCCGGCCGCCGAGAACGGCATGATGGGCTACTCGATGCCGCAGCAGCAGACCGCCGGCATCCACCTCCGCACCCGGGCGCGCGCCTTCGTGGTCGACGACGGCACCAAGCGGATCGCGTTCGTCACCGCCGACCTCGGCGCGCTGTTCCAGTCGGTCCACCAGGGCGTCCTGCGCAAGCTCCGCGCCGCGTACGGCGATCTCTACACCGAGCAGAACGTTCTCCTCAACGCCACGCACACCCACTCCGCGTGCGGCGGCGATTCCCATTACGCCGCCTACGATCTGGCGATCCTCGGGTTCCAGCAGGAGGTCTACGACGCCGTCGTCGACGGGATCGTCGAGGCCATCGGCCGGGCGCACGCGAACCTCGCGCCCGGCTCGATCCGGCTCGGCCGCGCGGAACTGACCAAGGCGAGCGTCAACCGCTCCCGCAAGGCCTTCGACCTGAACCCGCAGGCCGACAAGGACCACTTCCCGCAGGCGATCGACCCGGCCGTCACGGTGCTGCGGTTCAGCCAGAACGGCGTCGACGTCGGCGCGATCAGCTGGTTCGCCACACACGGTACGTCGATGAGCAACGGCAACCACCTGATCAGCGGCGACAACAAGGGGTACGCCGCCTACGAGTGGGAGCACGACCACGCCGGCGTGCGCTACCTCGACGGGAACCCGCGGTTCGTCGCCGCGTTCCCGCAGACCAACACCGGCGACATGAGCCCGAACCTGAACCTCTCGCCGGGGACACCCGAAACCGAGTTCGAGAACACCCGCACCATCGGCGATCTCCAGTTCCGTGCGGCGAAGAGTGCCTTCGACGCGGCGGCCGAGGCCGTGACCGGCGGCGTCGACCACCGGATGTGTTACGTGGACATGTCCGACGTGGCCGTCGACGCGAAGTACACCCCGAACGGACGGCCGCAGCGCACCTGCACCGCCGCGATCGGGGTGTCGATGCTCGCGGGCAGCCGCGAGGACGGCCCGGGCTTGCCGCTGCCGGAAGGCGTGAAGAACCCGTTCATCGACTGGCTCGGCGGCATCGACGCGCCGATCCCGCAGGCACTCGCCGACGCGCACGCGCCGAAGGTGATCGCGGTGCCGTTCGGCGCGATGAAGCCGTATCCGTGGACGCCGGAGGTCCTGCCGCTGCAGATCGTCCGGATCGGACAGCTGCACCTCGTGGCCGTGCCCGCCGAACTGACCATCGTGTCCGGGCTCCGCCTGCGCCGCACCGTCGCCGGGGAACTCGGCGTCCCGCTGGAGAACGTGCTCGTCCAGGGTTACTCCAACGCCTACAGCCAGTACGTCACCACGCCCGAGGAGTACGACTCGCAGCAGTACGAAGGCGCGTCGACGCTGTACGGCCGCTACACGCTTCCGGCGTATCAGCAGGAATTCGCCAAGCTCGCCGCCGCGATGAAGGCGGGCAAGACCGTCCCGCACGGGCCGACGCCACGGGATCTGCGCGGCAAGCTCATCAACTTCCAGCCCGGGGTCGTGTTCGACAGCGCGCCCGCGTTCAAGAAATTCGGCGACGTCACGGTCGACGCGAAGAGCACCTACGCGCGCGGCGAGCAGGTCGCGGTCGAGTTCGTCACCGGGCATCCGAAGAACGACCTCCGGCGCGGTGGCACGTTCCTGGAGATCCAGCGGCTGGTCGACGGCAAGTGGGTCCGGCACGCCGACGACGGCGACTGGGACACGAAGTACCACTGGGCACGGACCTTCGTCGCCGAATCGAAAGCCGTCGTCCACTGGAAGATCCCCGCGAACGCCCCGATCGGCAAGTATCGCGTGGTCCACTTCGGCAACTGGAAGAACGGCTGGAACGGAGCGATCTCCGCGTTCAGCGGAACCTCACGGACGTTCGTCGTCTCCTGACACCGGAAGGGTCTTTCGTGCGGAAGCTCGCCGTACTCGCCATCGCCGCCGCCTTGTTCGCCGGAACCGCCGTCCCCGCCCAGGCTGCGGTCTCGGTGAAGGTCATGGCGTTCAACATCTGGCAGCTGCCCTGGATCGCCAACCCGGACACCTCGGACAAGGAGGCCAGGGCCCGCGCCGCCGAGAACGTCATCCGCGCGAACGACGCCGACGTCGTCGTCCTGGACGAGGCGTTCAGCGCCCAGGCGGAGGAGATGCGGAACCGGCTCAAGGACGTCTGGCCGTACCAGACGCCGCTCGTCGGCCAGTACTGCAAGACGTCGCCGGGGTGGACCACGGTGAACGGGAACTGCTCGAATTCGCCCGTCGTGGTCAACGGTGGCGTCACCGTGCTGAGCAAGGCGCCGGTGACCGAACAGCACCAGCTGGTCTTCCGCAATTCCTACTCGGGCACCGCGGACTACCTGTCCAACAAAGGCGCCGCGCTCGCCCGGCTGGTCGTGAACGGGAAGCCGCTCTGGATCGCGGGCACGCACATGCAGGCCGACGAGGGGCCCGAGACGCTGCCGAAGGCGCACGACGTCCGGATGGCGCAGCTCGGCGAGATCCGGGACCTGGTCACGAAATACGCGCCCGCGGCCGAGCCGGTCGTCGTCGCCGGCGACCTGAACATCGAGTACTGGGCGGGGCAGGGGCGCAAGGACTCCCTCGGCCGCACTCAGGTTCAGCAGGGCGAAGCCTTCCTCGGCGGCATCCTCCGTACGACCGGCGAAGGCGCGTACACCTTCGACGCGGCGACGAACCCGAACGCCGCGAAGTCCGTTCCGGCGACCTACCGCGACTCGCTGGACTACGTCGGCGCCGTGCGCGCGGGCGGGCGTCCACTCGCCGCTGTCGGCCCGGTACAGCTCGTGCATTACGACGGTGGCACGATTCCCTCCGACCACTACCCGGTGGTGGCCAAGATCCAATACTGAGGCCTTCATCGGGAGAATCGCCTCGAGGAGGATCATGGCAGCCCTGCCAGCACGGACGAGGTACCGCTACTCGCTCGGCTCGTTCGTCACCGGCCCCTTCGGCACGGTTCCCGGCCTGCTCCTCCTGAAGTACCTCACCGACACGATGGGCGTCGCGGCGGGCGTGGCCGGGGTGATCGTCTTCGTTCCCAAGGCCTGGGACGTGCTGTTCAACCCGATCGCGGGCAGGCTGTCGGACGCGGACATGGTCCGCACCGGCAGCCGCCGCCGGTTCCTGCTGTTCGGCGGTATCGGCGTCTCGATCCTCTTCGCGGCACTGTTCGCGCACCCGGGCTTCGGCGGCCCGGTACCCGACGCGATCTACGTCGTCGTCGTGTTCCTGTTGTGCGCCACCGCGTACGCGTTCTTCCAGGTGCCTTTCAACGCGCTGCCCGCCGAACTGACCGACTCGGCCGACGAACGCACCAAACTGACCAGCATCCGGATCGGCTTCCTCGCGGTCGCCATCCTGATCTGCGGTGGCGGCGCGCCCGCGATCACCGAGGCCGTCGGCGGCATCGCGGGCTACCGCGTCATGGGCGTGTTCATCGCCGTGATCATCCTGCTGGCGACGCTCGGCGTGTACTTCGGGCTGAAAGACGCCCCGGTCGGCGCGCTGCGGCCGAACACGGTGAGCCCGCGCGAACTGCTCCGCACACTCGCCCAGTGGCGGCCGTTCCGCTGGCTGCTCGGGGTCTACTTCGTCCAGGCGCTCGGCATCGGCACGGTGCTGGCCGCGATCCCGTACTTCGCCGAGCGGATCCTCGGCAGCTCCGGCTACTCGACGCTGCTGTTCGTCGGCTTCGTCGGCCCGGCGCTGCTGACCATGCCGCTGTGGCCGAAACTCGGCGCGAGCGTGGGGAAGCTGGTCGGGTTCCGGCTCGCCACCGCCGCGTTCGGCATCGGCCTGCTCGGGCTGCTGGGCGCGAAGCTGTTCCCGCTTCCCGTCATCATGGTTTTCGTCGCCTTCTGCGGTGTCGGCTACGCGGGCATCTCGGTGTTCCCGCTGGCGATCCTGCCGGACCTGATCAGCGACGAGGAAGAGCGGACCGGGGAGACCAGGGCGGGCGTCGCGGCCGGGGTCTGGACGGCCTCGGAGACACTGGGGCTCGCGCTCGGCCCGGGTATCTGGGGCCTGGTCCTGCAGTTCGGCGGCTACCAGGCCAGCCTCGCCCCGGGCGCCGCGCAGCCGGACAGCGCACTCACGGCGATCCTGCTCGGCGCGTCGATCCTGCCGGCCGTGCTGATCCTGTTCGGCATCCCGCTGCTGCGGAAATCGGTGCTGGAGCGCCGGCCGTGACCGCCGAGGACGTCCTGGCGGAGCTGCGGGAACTGCGCGCGGGCGACCTCCCGACACACGGGGGCCGGACGCTCGCCTACGTCTACGACAGCGGTCTGTCCGAAGTGGACGAACTCGGGGCGGCGGCGCACGCGCTGGCTTCATCGGCCAACGGCCTCGACCCGACGGCGTTCCCCAGTCTGCTGCGGATGGAGAACGACCTCGTCGGGACCGCGGCGCGCCTGCTGGGCGGGACGGCGGAGACGGTCGGCTCGGTGACGTCGGGGGGCACGGAGTCGTGCATGCTCGCCGTCCTGGCCGCCCGCGACGCGCGTCCGGAAGTGGCTTCGCCGAACATCGTGCTGCCCACGACGGCGCACGCCGCGTTCCACAAGGCGGCGCATTTCTTCGGTGTCCGCGCGGTTTCGGTGCCGGTCGATCCGGTGACCTTCCGCGCCGTGCCGGAGGCGATGGCGGCCGCGGTCGACGAGAACACGGTGCTCGTCGTGGCGAGCGCGCCGTCGTACGCCCACGGCGTCCTCGACCCGATCGCGGAGATCGCGGCGCGCCTCGACGGCGTCCGGCTCCACGTCGACGCGTGCATCGGCGGCTGGGTGCTGCCGTACCTGGACCCCGGCCCGTTCGGCTTCGACGTCCCCGGGGTCACCAGCGTCTCGGTGGACCTGCACAAGTACGCGTACTGCCCGAAAGGTGTGTCGGTTCTCCTGCACGCCGACGCCGCGCTGCGCCGGCCGCAGTATTTCGCCAGCGCGGACTGGCCCGGCTACACGATGCTGAACACCACCCTCCAGAGCACGCGCTCCGGCGGTCCGCTCGCCGCGGCGTGGGCGGTCGTTCGTCACGTCGGCGACGAGGGTTACGCGAAACTGGCTTCGGCCGCGCGCGAGGCGGCGGTGGAGATCCGCGCCGGGATCGAAGCCCTCGAAGGGGTGCGCGTCCTGGGAGATCCGGTGTCGACCCTGCTCGCGTTCACCGTGGACGCCGACGCCGGATTCGACCTGTTCACCGTGGCGGACGAGATGCGCGAGCGCGGCTGGTACGTCCAGCCGCAGTTCGCCCACCAGGCGTCGCCCGCGAATCTCCACCTGACCGTGACGGCGGCGAACCGGGGGAGCGAGCGGGAGTTCCTCGCCGATCTGGCCGCTTCGGTCGAGTCCGCGCGGGAATCCGGACCTGTCGTCGTCGATCCGCGGGTGGCGGAGTTCGTCGCCGCACTCGACCCCGCGACCCTGACGCCGGAGCAGTTCGCCGGACTGCTGGCGGCCGCGGGTCTCGGCGGCGACACGGGCCTGCCCACCCGGATGGCGGAGATCAACGCCCTGCTCGCCACGGCACCCGGTCCGCTGCGGGAGCGGCTGTTGCTGGAGTTCCTCGGCGCCCTGTACACCGCTTCCTGAAACCAGCCTTGACGCAATCGGTCGGTTGCTATACAAAGTTATAGCAACCGACTGATTGCTACTTGAGGAGAGTGTCATGGGATTCCCCGACCGCATCGAACGCACCGTCGAGATCGCCCATCCGCCCGCGAAGGTGTGGGCCGCGCTGACCACGGCCGAGGGCCTGGGCACCTGGTTCGGGAACCAGGCGAGCATCGACCTGCGGCCCGGTGGCGACGCCGAGATGAAATGGGACGAGGGGCACAAGGCGAACATGCGCGTCGAGCGCGTCGAAGAGCCGGCCATCTTCGGCTTCACCTGGAACATCTACGGTCTGCCCGACGAAGACCCTCGCCGCACCTACGTCGAGTTCACCCTCGAACCGGCAGGCGCGGGCACGCGGCTCACCGTCGTCGAAACCGGGTTCTCCCAGCTTCCGGACGAACTCCACAGCGTCGCGTTCGAGGGAAACACGAAGGGGTGGGCGGCCGAACTGGGCGAACTGATCGAATACCTCGATGCCGCCTGACATCGAAGCGATCGCCGAACAGGTCTTCGTCGCACTGGCCGACCCGAGCAGGCGGAGCATCCTCGCCACTCTCGCCTCGGGCGGCCCGGCCACGGCGACCGATCTGGCCGACCGGCTGCCCATCACGCGGCAGGCCATCGCCAAGCATCTCGCGCTGCTCGGCGACGCCGGACTGGTGACCTCGGAACAGGGGGAGCGGCGCCGCGTCCGCTACCGGCTGCGCTCGGCCCCGATGCAGGTCGCCCAGCAGTTCCTCGCCGCGCTCGCCCGTGATTGGGACGGGCCGCTCGCGGCCCTGAAAGACCATCTGGAGGGATGATGAACGTCGACACGGTCTCCCCGGCCGAATGGGAAGAAGCCCGGCTTCGCCTGCTGGTCAAGGAGAAAGAGCTGACCCGTGCCCGGGACGCGCTCGCGGCCGAACGGCGGCGGATGCCGTGGGTCGCGGTCGAAAAGCCGTACGAGTTCGAAGGCCCCTTCGGCTCGGTGAACCTGCTCGACCTGTTCGAGGGACGTCGTCAGCTGATCGTCTACCGGGCCTTCTTCGACGCGGACGTCGAAGGTTTTCCCGACCATGCCTGCAAAGGCTGTTCGCTGGTGGCCGATCAGGTCGCCCACGTCTCGCATCTGAACGCCCGCGACACCACGCTGGCCTTCGCCTCGCGGGGCACGCAGCCGGACATCGCGCGGCTGAAGGCGCGGATGGGCTGGACGATGCCGTGGTACACGATCACCGGCGGCTTCGACGCCGACTTCGGGGTCCGCGAATGGCACGGAACCAACGCCTTCATCCGCGAAGGCGACCAGGTGTTCCGGACGTACTTCATCAACGACCGCGGTGACGAGACGATGGGGAGCACGTGGAGCTACCTCGACATCACCGCGCTGGGGCGGCAGGAGACGTGGGAGGACTCGCCGGAGGGATACCCGCAGAGCCCGCCGTACGAGTGGTGGGACTGGCACGACTCGTACGAGGGATCCTGTTCCTCGGGCGGAGGGTGCTGCTCGGGGTCGTGAGCCTGGGTTAGGGTCCGGCCGGTGGAGAGTCTGTTTCTGACCCGGGTGCTGGACGCGCTGCGCTCGGGCGGCGAAGAGGTCCTGTTCGTCCAGGACGGTGCGGAGACCGGGTACGGGCAGGCGTTCGAACTGCTGCGCCGGCTGTACGCGGGATTGCCGGAAGGCGGGGTGGTCGCCATCGACGCCGGTAACCGGCCTGAAACCGTCCTCCTGCAGATCGCCGCACAGCTCCGGGGTTCGACGGTCCTGCTCGTCGCCGCGTCGGCGAGTTCGCCGGATCGCCTCGCCGCGGTCGGGATGGCCGGTGTCACCACCCTGGTGGCGGAGAACCCGGAAGACTGGCCTGCCGGCGACGCGAGGGTGACCACGTTCGGCGAGCTGGTGGACCGCGACGGTACCGACCCGGCGGGGCTGCCGGGGTCGGTCACCGTCGTCTTTCCCTCCGGTGGCACCACCGGAACGCCGAAACTCATCCGGCACAGCGGGATCTACGACGGGATGGCCCATATCTTCGCGCCGGATCCGGCGGGGCCGGGGCGCACACTGCTGATCGCGCCGATGACGCATATGACCGGCAACGCCACCGTGCTGGGGGCGATCCTGCGGCGGGAAAGCGTGGTGCTGCTGCGGGGCTTCGACGCGGGCGCCGTGCTGGACGCGATCGCGGAACACCGGATCACCACGTTGTCGCTCACCCCGGCGCGGCTGGCCGCGGTGCTCGATCATCCGGCGATGACGTCGTGCGACGTCAGCAGTGTGCGCGGGCTTTCGCTCGGTGCCGCACCGCTTTCGCCGCGGCGGCTGGCGCAGGCACTCGACGTGTTCGGGCCCGTGGTCGGGCAGGGCTACGGGCTCACGGAGGCGCCGATGATCGCGAGTATCTCCGCGGCGGAACTCGACGGCAGGCCGGAGCGGCTCGAGTCCGTGGGGCGGATCGTCCCGGGCATGGAGGCCCGGATCGACGACGGGGAGGTCCTGGTGCGCGGACTGTCCATGATGGACGGCTACCACGGGGTGGAGCCGATCGGGGACGGCTGGCTGCGGACCGGTGATCTCGGGCGGTTCGACCGCGAAGGGTACCTCTACCTCCTGGACCGGGCGAACGACGTCATCGTCACCGGCGAGCATGGCACCAAGGTGCACTCGACCGTGGTCGAGAACGCGCTCGCCCGGCATCCGCTGGTCCGTTCCGCGGCGGTGTTCGGTGTGCCGGGCGACGACGGCGAGCTGGTCCACGCCGTGGTGGTCCCGGCCGCGTCAGGGGCGCTATCGGCCGACGAAGTCCGGGCACACGTCCGGGAGTTCTTCGGGCGGGAGCATTTCGTACCGTCCGATGTGGACTTCGCCGAGGCACTGCCCCTGACGGCGATCGGCAAGGTCGACAAGCGGGCGCTCCGGGCGCCGTTCTGGGCCGGGCGTCGCCGCCACATCGCCTGAGTCAGTACATGAAGGCCCCCTTCCTTGCGTCTAGCGCAAGGAAGGGGGCCTTCATGTACTCGGGGACCGTGACGTGTCAGTGCGCGTGCACCGACTCCCACGCCGGAAACGGATCCACGCCGGCCGAACCGGTGGCCAAGCAAGCCCGAAGCGAGTCCATCAGGGCGTCCTTCTCCAGCCCCACCCCGATGAACACCAGTTCCTGCCGAGGAGCGTCCTCGACACCCTGCGGCTCGAACCGCGCGACCGACCCGGCCTGCGACCACAACCCGGTCACCCCGGGCCGCGACGTCAGCGAGAAGAACCCCTTCGACCGCAGCACCGTCCCGAACTCCCCGGAATCGAGCCTGCCGACGAAGTCCCACAAACGCTCGGGATCGAAAGCGAGCGACGCGCGGAAGACCACGCTGGAGATCCCGTACTCCTCGGTCTCCGGCACGTGATCGCCGTTGAGTTCGGCCACCCAGCCGGGTGCTTCCTGCGCCCGTTCGACGTCGTAGCGGCCGGTGCCGAGCAGCTTGCCGAGCGGAACACGACCGTGTGTCGAGACGACGACCTCGGCGGCCGGGTTGAGCCGCCGCAGCACGGCGGTCAGCCGGTCCAGCGAGTCGGCCGAGACGAGGTCCGCCTTGTTGAGCAGGAGGACGTCCGCGAACTCGATCTGGTCCATCAGCAGATCGCTGACCGTCCGCTCGTCGTCCTCGTACTGGTCCAGCCCGCGTTCGGTCAGCGCGTCCCCGGACGCCAGTTCCCGCTCGAAGTTCACCGCGTCGACCACGGTCACCATCGTGTCGAGCCTCGCGGAGTCCAGCAGTGTGGCGCCGTCCTCGCGGGCGAAGGAGAACGTCGCCGCCACGGGCATCGGTTCGGAGATCCCGCTCGATTCGATGAGCAGGTAGTCGAACCGGCCGTCCGCGCAGAGCCGCGAGACCTCTTCCGGCAGGTCGTCGCGCAGGGTGCAGCAGATGCACCCGTTGGTCATCTCGACGAGCCGTTCCTCGGTGCGGGACAGGCTGTTCCCGTCCCGCACCAGCGCGGCGTCGATGTTGACCTCGCTCATGTCGTTCACGATCACCGCCACCCGCAGCCCGTCGCGGTTGGCGAGGACGTGGTTGAGCACGGTCGTCTTGCCCGCGCCGAGGAACCCGGACAGCACCGTGACCGGCGTCGTCATTCCCCACCCTGGTGGAAGTGCTTCATCAGCTTGCGGGGCACGAGTTTCGTCTCGCCGTTCACCTTGATCGGCACCAGATCCGGCACGGCCGCCTTCCATTGCGACCGCCGGGACCGGGTGTTGCTGCGCGACATCTTCCGCTTCGGGACGGCCATTACTTCGACCCTCCGCGACGGCCGTAACGGCGGTGGAACTTCTCGACCTGGCCCGCGCTGTCCATGATCCGCTGGTTGCCGGTCCAGAACGGGTGCGACCACGAGCTGATCTCGACGTTCACCACCGGGTAGGTGTTGCCGTCGCTCCACTCGATGGTCTGCTCCGACGTCGCGGTGGACCGCGTCAGGAAGGCGTCCCCGGTGGAGAGGTCCTTGAACACCACGGGGTGGTAGTCAGGGTGGATTCCCGGTTTCACTGCGTTTCGTCCTTTCGGTTCGACGCGTTCACGTCGTGCTTCTCGGGGTCGGTTTCCGTGTCCTCGCACGGCTCTTCGTGCCATTCGCCGAACGGATCCGGGTAGCGGAGCCATTCCTGTTCACCGGCGGCGAGTTCGTCCTCGGTCAGCAACGCCCCGTTCAGGGCGGCCTCGATCTCCTCGGGCGTGGCTTGATCGGTGACGACGACCAGTTCCTGCGCGCGGTCGCCGAACTGCGGGTCCCAGCGCAAGGAGGCGAGCGTGCGGCGTTCGGGGGAGACGGCGGCCCAGTCCGGTCCGCCGGGGGCGGCGAGCCACGCCCCGGCGTGCCCGACGCCGAGACCGCCGCCCGCGGACTCGATCCACAGCGCCATGTCCGGTTGGCTCGCCACCCACAAGCGTCCCCGGGTGCGGAGGACGCCGTCGAGCAGGACGTCGATCGCGTCGTGGAGCCGCTCCGGGTGGAACGGGCGCTGCGAGGTGAAGGTGAGCAGCCCGATGCCGCAGTCGGTGTGCAACGGCGGTTCACCGCGCAGCAGCGGTCCGTGCATGTCGGTGACCTCACCGCGCCGGGCGTCGGCCGGGACGGCGTCGAGCACGGTCTTCCCGTCCACGGCGGACAGTTCGACGCGGGGGATCGACGGCGCGACCCGGTCGAGCACCGCCGACGCCTTGGCCGCGGACCAGGCGTCCGTCGCCGCGCCGGCGAGGACGAGCAGGTCGGCGAACTCGACCTGGGAGAGCGCGACCTGGGCGACCGTGCGCTCGTCCTCGGGGCTGGCCCGCAGGTCGCGTTCGGCCAGGGTGTCGTCGCCGGTGCTGTCGGCGAGCCAGGTCGCACAGTCGACGACGGCCAGCACGGCCTGGAGATCGACGTCCTCGATCACCGGCCGCTCGCCGACCAGGACGTGGTGCAGCGCCCAGCTGACCGGCTCGGGCTCCATGGCCTCGTCTAGCCGCACGACGATCCGCCGCACCTGCGGCATCTGCGCAAGCTTGCGCAGCAACGGCAGGAGGTCTTCGCGCAGCGTGCAGGAGACACAGCCGTGCGCGAGTTCGAGCACCGTCAGCTGGTCGCGGTCGCCGAGCCGGATCCGCCGCCTGACCACGCCGGAGTGGATCTGCCGCAGGTCGTGGTGCACGACGGCGGTGCCGGGTCCGGCCAGGCGAAGCCGCTCGGCGAGGTCGGCGTTCGGTCCCGGTGCGAGGCCACTGATCAGGACGAGGGGCACGCGGGGGTTGTCGGTCACTGAAGCTCCGGGGCGTCGATGGCGGTCTGGTTCGGCTGTGTACAGTAAATGAAAACGACTATCGATATCAACTCGGGAGGGTGTATGTCCGCCGTGTGCCAGGTCACCGGCCGCAAACCGGGCTACGGGAAGCAGGTGTCGCATTCGCATCGGCGCACGTCCCGGCGCTGGGAGCCGAACCTGCAGGCCAAGCGGTACTTCGTGCCGAGCGAAGGGCGCTGGGTCCGGCTGCGGGTCTCGGTGAAGGGCATGAAGACCATCGACAAGCGCGGGATCGAGGCCGTCGTGGCCGAGCTCCGCGCGAAAGGGGTGAAGCTCTGATGGCCAAGAGCACCGACATCCGGCCGATCATCAAGCTCCGCTCGACGGCGGGCACCGGCTACACCTACGTCACGAAGAAGAACCGCCGGAACGACCCGGACCGCATGGTGCTGCGCAAGTACGACCCGGTCGCGCGCAAGCACGTCGAGTTCAAGGAGGAGCGCTGATGGCCAAGAAGTCCAAGATCGCCAAGAACGACCGGCGCAAGGTGATCGCCACCCGCTACGTCGAACGGCGCCGCGAGCTGAAGGCGGTCATCGCGTCGCCGTCCGCCTCGCCCGAGGAGAAGGCGGCCGCGGTGTCGGCTCTCCAGGCGATGCCGCGCGACGCCAGCGCGACCCGGATCCGCAACCGCGACGCCGCCGACGGGCGTCCGCGCGGCTACCTGCGGAAATTCGGGCTCTCGCGGGTCCGGATGCGGCAGATGGCGCACAACGGCGAACTGCCCGGCGTCACGAAGTCGAGCTGGTGAGCGCGATGGCCAAGCCGAACCGGGACCGCCCCGCCAAGCGCAAGACGAACCTGTTGCACGCCAACAAGATCACCGAGGTCGACTGGAAGGACGCGGACCTGCTGCGGAAGTTCATTTCCGATCGCGGCAAGATCCGTGCCCGCCGGGTCACCGGGCTGACGCCCCAGCAGCAGAAACAGGTCGCCACCGCGATCAAGAACGCCCGTGAGATGGCGTTGCTGCCCTATCCCAACGCGGGCCGCTGACACCGCCGGTCCGGGCGGTGCGACACGCCGCCCGGACCCCGGTTCCTGTGGAAGAATCGACCACATGACGGAGAACCCCGGACAGGCCGAGGAAATCGATCCCGAACTGCTGGAGCTGTGGGCGAAGGTGTTCGGCTTCGCCCGCTCGGGGGCGACGGCGGAGATCATCGCCTACGTCGACGCGGGCATCTCGGCGAACCTGACCAACGACCGGGGCGACACCCTGGTCATGCTCGCGGCCTACCACGGGCACGCGGACACGGTCGCGGCGTTGCTCGAACGCGGCGCCGACGCGAACCGGGAGAACGACCGCGGTCAGAGCCCGCTCGCCGGGGCGGTCTTCAAGAACGAGCCCGAGGTCGTGAAGGCGCTCCTCAAGGGCGGCGCGGACGCGACGGCGGGGGAGCCGTCGGCGATCGACGCGGCCAGGATGTTCGGCAACACCGAACTGCTGGCCTTGCTCCAGGGCTGAGGCGGTTCTCACTCGGATCGCGGTCCGGGCCGCTGAATCCTTACACTGCCCCGCATGGATGACCCGCATTACCTCTCCGGCCTCGACCTGGCAGGCCGTCGTGTCGTGATGATCGGCGGCGGGACGGTCGCCCAGCGCCGCCTGCCGCGACTGATCGGCGCCGGCGCGCGGGTCGAACTGGTCTCGCCGCACACGACGCCGTCGGTGAGCGCCATGGCCGACGCCGGGGAGATCGTCTGGCATGAGCGCCGCTACACCGAGGGCGACCTCACCGACGCCTGGTACGCGCTGGCCTGCACAAACGATCCCGAGGTCAACGCCGCCGTCTGCGCCGAGGCCGAACGCGCGCGGGTGTTCTGCGTCCGCGCCGACGACGGGGACCTCGGCAGCGCGGTCACCCCGGCCTCCGGCAGGCACGGCGGACTGCTGGTCGGCGTCCTCTCCGGCGGCGAGCCGCTGCGGTCGGCGTCGGTCCGGGACAGCATCCTCGACGGCCTCCGCGCCGGCACCGTCGCCGACGGCCGAGTGCCGGACGCGCACGACGACCTCCCCGGCGTCGCGCTGGTGGGCGGCGGCCCCGGCGACCCGGAACTGATCACCGTGCGCGGCCGCCGTCTCCTCGCCAGGGCGGACGTCGTCGTCGCCGACAGGCTGGCCCCGCGCGAACTGCTCGACGAACTCTCGCCCGAGGTCGAGATCGTCGACGCCGCGAAGATCCCGTACGGCCGGGCGGCCAGCCAGGACGTGATCAACTCGACGCTGATCGAGCGGGCCAAGGCGGGCAAGTTCGTCGTGCGGCTCAAGGGTGGCGACCCGTACCTCTTCGGCCGCGGCTTCGAGGAAGTCCTCGCCTGTGCCGAGGCGGGCATCCCGGTGACGATGGTCCCGGGCATCACGAGCGCGTTCTCCGTACCCGCGGCCGCGGACGTCCCGGTGACCCATCGCGGTGTCGCCCACGAGGTCGTCGTGGTGTCCGGCCACGTCGCGCCGGACGACGAGAAGTCGCTGGTGGACTGGGGAATGCTGGCGAAGATGCGCGGCACCATCGTGCTGATGATGGGTGTCGAGCGGCTTCCGCTGTTCACCAAGGCGCTGCTGGAGGGGCGGTCGGGGGACACGCCGGTGGCGATCGTCGAGGACGGCACGATGCGCACCCAGCGGGTTCTTCGCTCCACTTTGGACAGTGTGGTCGAGGACGCCGCCGCGGCGGGTGTGCGCCCGCCCGCGGTGATCGTCTTCGGTCCGGTGGCCGGGCTGGCTCAGCCTTCGTCGCCGGCGACGTAGAGCCAGTCGATCCCGTCGTCGCCGGGGGTGTCGAGATGCGGGGCCCGGATCAGGCCCGCCCGCAGCGCCACCCGCTGTGAGGCGACGTTCTCCGGCCGGACCCGGGCGATCACGAGGTCGTCCGGGCGGTGGGCGCGCGCCCAGTCCACCGCCGCGCCGGCGGCCTCGCTGGCGTATCCCGAACCCCAGGTCGACGGGAAGAACCGGTAGAAGAGGTTCAGGACGGGACCGCGCCGGAAGCCGACGATCTTCACCCCGCAGACGCCCAGCGTCTCCGCGGAGTCGTGCCGCCGGACCATCCAGTACCCGAATCCGTACCGGTTCCACTGGTGCGACCAGCGGAGCAAGAGCAGCTCCGCGTCCTTGTGCGTTTCCAGCAGGTCCGACGGATTGTGCGCACAGGCCTCGGGATCGGTGTGGAGGGCGACGATCGCGTCGAGGTCTTCGGGTCCGGGACGGCGCAGGAGCAGCCGTCCGGTCCGCAGCTCCTCGGCGCCCGTGTCCCGGGTCGGCGCCGGTTCAGCGGTCATGGCACCGCGTCGCGAAGTCGGCGATGGCGTCGGTCAGGCGAGTCGGGTCGAAACGCAGCTCGACCGGGCTGCGGGCCTGGACGAACTCGGCCGCCGGCATGTCCGCGGCCAGCGTGTCGGCGTCGCCGAACGGATGGATCGGATCGCCCTCGTGCCCGATGACCAGGGCCGGGGTCTCGATGGCCCGCCGGATCGACTTGGGCGGCGCGATCCGGCCGAAGAGCACGCCGTGCAGGAGCGCGGCCATCGGCGCGGGCTCCTGGGACAGGGTGTCGGTGACGACGTCGACCCACTGGTTGCCGTGCGGGACGAGCTTCGCCGCCAGCGCCACGCCCTGCACGGTCACCGGCAGGAACCGGGCGGCCATGAGCAGCGGGGCGAAGGTGATCAGCCCGGCGACGATCGCGTTGTCCAGCACTGGCATCTCGACGACCAGGCCGAGCGCGCGATCCGGCGCGGAGACGCCCACTTCGAGCGCGACGTTGGCGCCCAGTGACGTCCCGCCGATGACGGCGGTGTCGATCTCCAGATGGTCGAGCAGCGCGACGGTCTGCTCCGCGAACGCGGGCATCGAGTACAGCCACGAGTCGGTGGGCCGGTCGGAATCGCCGTGTCCGAGCAGGTCGAGGGTCACGGCCCGGAATCCCGCGCGGGCCAGCCTGCGGGCGAGCGGCGCGTGCATCCGCCTGGTCAGCATGATGCCGTGGGTGAGCACGACGACCCGGTCGCCGGAGCCGAACTCGGTGTAGGCGAGCCGGTGACCCTCATGGGTGAAAGACCCCGACAGCTCGATCGGCCGGGAGGATCGCTCTCGCCGCCGCCCCGGGATGAGTGCGGGCAGGTCGGCGAGCGCGGTGGCGCTGCTGGCCGGGCTCATATCCCACCGTCCTTCGTCGATCGTCGGTACTCGCCGGTAGTACTCGCTGGTACCAGGAAAGCATCTCAGGTGCGGCCGGGCACAGTGGCCGTTGGCAGCCTGTCAATCACATGAGTCAAGATGACCTCATGACCGCTACAGCTGACAGTCTTCCCGATCTCGTTTCGCTCAAGGTGGAGATCGACGGGCACGTCGCCGAAGTGACGCTGCTCGGCCCGTCCAAGGGCAACGCGATGGGCCCCGATTTCTGGCGTGAGCTGCCGATCGTCTTCCGCGCTCTCGACGCGGACCCGCAGGTCAGGGCGGTCGTGCTGACCGGGAGCGGCAAGCACTTCTCCTACGGGCTGGATCTGCCCGCGATGATGCCCGGCTGGGGCGAAATGCTCGGCGGCGACGCGCTCGCGGGCCCGCGGACGAAGTTCCTGGACGAGGTCAAGACCCTTCAGGCGAGTGTGTCCTCGATCGCCGAATGCCGCAAACCGGTCATCGCGGCCATTTCCGGCTGGTGCATCGGCGGTGGTGTCGACGTGATCGCGGCCGCGGACATCCGCGTCGCGAGCGCGGACGCGAAGTTCAGCGTGCGCGAGGTCAAGGTCGCGATCGTGGCCGACCTCGGCAGCCTGCAGCGGCTCGCGCCGATCATCGGCGAAGGACACCTGCGGGAGCTGGCCTACACCGGCAAGGACATCGACGCCGCCCGCGCGGAGAAGATCGGCCTGGTCAACGACGTCTACGCGGACCAGGACACGGTGCTCGCCGAGGCGCGCAAGATGGCGGCGGAGATCGCCACCAACCCGCCGCTGGTCGTCCACGGCACCAAGAACGTCCTTTCGGCCAACACCGAACGCCAGGTCGCGGAAGGCCTGCGCTACGTCTCGGCCTGGAACGCTGCGTTCCTCCCCAGCAAGGATCTCGGCGAGGCCGTGCAGGCGTTCCTCGAACGGCGCGCGCCCGAGTTCAAGGGAGAGTAGAAAGAACCGGCGGCCAATCAGGACCAGGAGGACGATCGTGAGCGCTTCGGAGGCATACCGCACGTTCCGCGAGGCACGGGACTATCTGCAGGCCCATCGCGAGGACTACGAGACCGCCTATCGCGACTTCACCTGGCCCCGGCCCGCCGAGTTCAACTGGGCGCTGGACTGGTTCGACGTCATCGCCGCCGATCCGGCCAACCAGGAGCGGTACGCGCTGTGGATCGTCGAAGAGGACGGCATCGAGAACCGCTGGACCTACCCGGAGATGGCGCGCCGGTCCAATCAGGTCGCGAACTGGCTGCGCTCGCTCGGCGTCTCCCGGGGCGACCGGCTGATCCTGATGCTGGGCAACCAGGGCGAGCTGTGGCAGACCATCCTCGCCGCGATCAAACTGGGCGCGGTCATCATCCCGGCCTCGACCCTGCTCGGCCCGGCGGACCTCGCCGACCGGGTCGAGCGGGGCGCGGCGAAACACGTCGTGATCCGCTCCGCCGACGCGCACAAGTTCGAGAACGTCGAGGGTGACTACACCCGGATCGTCGTCGGTGAACAGGTCGAGGGCTGGCGGTCCTTCGTGGACGCCTACGAGGAGGCGGAGGACTTCACGCCCGACGGCCCGACGGCGGCGGACGACCCGCTCCTGCTGTACTTCACCTCGGGCACGACCGCGAAGCCGAAACTGGTGCAGCACACGCAGGTCTCGTACCCGGTCGGCCATCTGTCCACAATGTACTGGATCGGCCTCGAACCGGGCGACGTCCACCTCAACATCTCCTCGCCGGGCTGGGCGAAACACGCGTGGAGCAACGTTTTCGCGCCGTGGAACGCCGAGGCGACGGTGTTCCTCTACAACTACGCGCGCTTCGACGCGGTCGCCCTGATGGCTCAGATGGAACGGTGCGGCATCACCAGTTTCTGCGCCCCGCCGACGGTGTGGCGGATGCTGATCCAAGCGGACCTGACCGTGCTGAAGACCCCGCCGGTCAAGGTGGTGGGCGCGGGCGAACCGCTCAACCCCGAAGTGATCGACCGGATCGAAAAGGCCTGGGGCGTCACGATTCGCGACGGTTTCGGGCAGACCGAGAGCAGCGTCCAGATCGCCAACACCCCAGGGCAGGACGTCGTGCCGGGGTCGATGGGCCGTCCGCTGCCCGGGTTCGCCGTCGCGCTCGTGGACCCCGTCACCGGAGAGCGCGCGCAGGAGGGCGAGATCTGCCTCGACCTCGAGAAGCGGCCGGTCGGGCTGATGACCGGCTACGCGGACGACGACGAGCGCTCCGCCGCCGCCTTCGCGAACGGCTTCTACCACACCGGGGACGTCGGCTCGATCGACGAACGCGGCTACATAACCTACGTGGGCCGCACGGACGACGTCTTCAAGGCGTCCGACTACCGGATCTCGCCGTTCGAGCTGGAAAGCGTCCTGCTGGAACACGACGCCGTCGCCGAAGCGGCCGTGGTCCCCGCGCCCGACCCGATCCGGCTCGCCGTGCCGAAGGCGTACGTAGTCCTCGCGAACGGGCACGAGCCCACGGCCGACACCGCCGTGTCCATCCTGGCCTTCGCCCGGGAGCATTTGGCCCCGTACAAACGGATCCGGCGGCTGGAGTTCACGGAGCTGCCGAAGACGATCTCCGGCAAGATCCGCCGCGTCGAGCTGCGAGGACGCGAGAACGACGCGGCCGAGCGGCCGGCGGGGGAGTTCCGCGAGGAGGACTTCCCGCAGCTGAAGGGCTGACACCCGGCCCGCCGCACTCGTGTGATCAGACGGACGACACGCGTGCCTTGACGGACGACACGTGTGATTGGACGGACATCTCGCGTGTCGTCCATCTGATCACACGACATGTCCATCTGATCACGCGTGATCGCCGCACCGGAGCGGGTGTGTGGGTCGAACGACCCACAGCGCGCCAGCAGGAACCGCGTTAGCATCCCGTGCAGTGAATCGTTGACAACCCGTGGGGGTCACGGGTCTCACCTTCCCTGCCTTGAAAGGTGTTCCTGTCATGCGCATTCGTATCCTCCTGCCGATGCTCGCCCTCGTGGCCGGGCTCGGTACCGCGGTGGCCACCCCGGCCGCCGCCGATCCAGGCCCGGTGACGGCGGGCGACGTGTCCGCCGCCGACGCCTGCTACAGCTGGGGACGCACGTTGTCCGAGGGCGCGTCCGGTGAGGACGTCCGGCAGTTGCAGATCCGGGTCGCCGGTTATCCCGGTTACGGTGGCGTCCTCGCCATCGACGGCCAGTTCGGCGCGGGCACCAAGGCCGCGGTCACCCGCTTCCAGCAGGCCTACGGGCTGGGCGCGGACGGCATCGCCGGATCGGCCACGTTCACGAAGATCTACGCGTTGCAGGACGACGACTGCTCGCCGGTCAACTTCACCTTCGCCGAACTGAACCGGTGCAACTCCGACTGGTCGGGCGGCAACGTCTCAGGCGCGACGGCGAAGGCCAACGCGCTGGTGTCGATGTGGAAGCTGCAGGCGATGCGGCACGCCATGGGTGACCGGCCGATCACCGTCAACGGCGGCTTCCGTAGCGTCTCCTGCAACAACGCGGTCGGCGGCGCGACCAACAGCCGTCACCTCTACGGCGACGCGGTGGACCTCGGAGCGGGCTCGCAGGGCTTCTGCGGGCTGGCGAAGCAGGCCCGCAACCACGGGTTCAGTGAGATCCTCGGGCCGGGCTACCCCGGTCACAGCGATCACACGCACGTCGCCCACCGGTCCAGCCGGTTCTGGTCGGCTTCGGCCTGCGGGATCTGACCTCGTTACTCCCAGCGCCACAACGACGGCGGCCGTCCTCCTTTGGGGAGGGCGGCCGCGTGTTCCGTCGTACGCCGCAACCCGGGGACCCGCTCCATGGTCCGGCCCAGATTGGCCGGATACGGGCGGTCCCCGGTCAGCGCCTCGGTCGCGTCCAACGCCTGCGCGGTGGTGAAGATCGGACCCAGCAGCCCGGCGCTGAAGGGGACGTCCCGCCACAGTTTGTCCGCCAGCAGCGGACGGCAGTCCGCCACGATCCGGTCGTGGTCGAACGCCAGCGGGGGCACCTCGTCCAACGGCGCCCACACGACGTTCCCCGGATCGTCGAGCGCCGGGGAAGTGGTGGCCCACAAGGCGACCGACAGCGTCGGACCCCGGGGATCACGGTTCGGCTCGTCGAAGGTGGCGAGCTGTCCCGTCGCCGAAAGCGCGTCGGGCGGCAGCCCCAGTTTGGTGACCGCCGCCCGGCCCGCGGCGTCCCGCAGCCGTTCCCCGACCCCGAGCAGTACCCCGGGCAGGGCGAGTTCGCCCGCGAACGGCTCGGCGGCTCGCGGCGCGATTCCCAGCAGCACTGTGCGGGTGCTGGGGGCGAACCGCACCACGAGCACGTCCACGGACACCGGCGTCGACTCGATCACGCGTAGATTGTCGACCTTGCCTCCGCGACCCGGTAACCCGCCCTGTCCGGGCCGTACCCGGCGACGGCCACCGGCAGCCGCGCGCCGAACCACGCCAGTGGATCCGGCAGCTCGACGGCGGGGGAGCCCTCACCGGGCACGACCCGCAGGCCGGTCGCGTCGAGGTGGGTCACCGCGAGCGCGTCCACGCCGTCGCAGGCCGCGAGCGCGTAGTCCAGCAGCGCCGCGTCGAGGTGGCCCGCCCGCCACGCGCCCTGGAACTCGCCGGTTTCGTTGTGGACCTCAGGAAACCGGGCCAGCACGGCGGCGGACTCACTGGGAAGCGGCCCCGCGCCGTGCCGGGTGAGGTACGTCCGCGTGACCCCCAGTACGGCATGCGGACGCCCACCCAGCAGTGCGCGGGCGTTGTGCGGGGTGGTGGTGGACCAGGTCGTATGCGGATGGAACCCGTGGTGCTGGTCGAGGAGAACCCCCTGCGCTCCCTCGAAAACCAGCCGTCCGGCGTCCGCGAGCCGACCTGTTTCTTCCCCGTCGGTGATCCGCACCGCGCCCGCGAAGTCGCGGTACAGCGCCACCAGTTCGTCCACGCTGTGCGACGGTGTGGCGAGCGGCGCGTAGAACCGCGCGAGCGCGTCCAGTTTGCGCCGCAGCACCGACGGCCGAGCGCAGTCCGCGACCGTGGGCGCTTCCCCCGGCGTCCCGATCACCTCCTGGTTCTCCACCACCTCACCCGGCACGGCCCCGGCCAGCAGCGAGTACCAAACGGTCTCGCCGATGCCTTTCCCGCACGAGCCGTGCCGATCCACGCCACGAGCCTCCTCCCTGGCCCGGTTGGCGTGGATGTGGAACGGCGTCGTGAGCAGCGCCCGGCCGTCCACACTCAGCAGCGAAAGCGGATCCCGGACGCCGCCGGTTTCGAGCAGCCGGGCTTCCGCCGCCAGCGCGAACGGCTCGACCAGCACGAACCGCGACAGGTGGGTGGGCACGCCGGCGAACGTGCCCGCCCCGAACTGGCTGAAGGTGTGGTGGCGCCCGTCCACGACGACGTTGTGCGCGGCCTGCGCGCCCCCGTTGAAGCGGACGACGGCGGTGGTGGGCCGGGCGGCGCAGAGGGCGTCGACGACGGCGCCCTTGCCCTCGTCGCCGAAACCGAGCCCGACCACCACCACGTGCCCGTCCAGGAGGCTCACCGCAGCACCACGTCGCTCGGACCACCTGGCTCGGGGACCGCCGAGGTGACGACCGATTTGGTGCCCAGTTTCGCCAGCGCCTTGCCGACGGCCTTGCTCTCGGCGACCGAGCCGACGTCCGCGAGATCGGCGAGCGCCCTGTCGACGTCGACGACCCGTTCCTCCAGCCCGATCGTGGCCGCGATCAGCTCGCACACGGCGCCGGGGTCGTCGAGTTTGAGGAAGTTTTGGCCGAGCAGGCCACTCCAGTGCTCGCCGATCTGCGGGTCGTTGTAGTACGAGGACTGGTTCGGCAGGACGAAGTAGACGTGCCACTTGCGGGCCAGTTCCCGGTACACGGAGGCGGGGTCGATGTCTTCTCGCACGTCGTCGCCGATCACCCGGCGGATGTGGCGGGCCTCCAGTGCCGGCTTGTTCAGCTCGTCACCGATGAGGAACAGGTAACCCTTGCGGCCGCGGTTCTGCCAGGCGTCCGTGACCACGTGCCGCGCCATGAAATAGGCGGCCAGTTCGTAGGACTCGCTCTTCTGCCCGCCGCCACCGCCTTCGAGGAACATCGTGCGCAGCTGCTCGTCCATCCGGTTGTCCGATTCGAATTGCCCGACCTGCAACGGGACCCGGTCGCTGTCGGCGTCGCCGATCGCGCCGAACAGCACTTGCGGGTCGGCCAGGTAGCCGCGGCGTTTCAGCAGCCCGTGCAGTTTGCCGAGTTTCCCCTGCATGATCCGCGGTACCCGGCGCATCGAGCCGGTGACGTCGAACAGCACCGCGATCG
Source organism: Amycolatopsis sp. NPDC089917 (assembly GCF_040684635.1). Lineage (NCBI taxonomy): Bacteria > Bacillati > Actinomycetota > Actinomycetes > Pseudonocardiales > Pseudonocardiaceae > Amycolatopsis > Amycolatopsis sp. NPDC089917. Next base: position 72,939 of record NZ_JBFBGL010000019.1, read on the forward strand.
GCGTCGAATCGCTGTGGTCGGCCGAATCCCGGCATTCCCGGACGGCGTTCTTCGGGTCGAGCGCGGGCGCGGCCTTCCAGTCCTTGGCGGGTTTGGCGCGAAGATCGGCGCTGTAGCCGAAATCGTCCTCGCCCTTGGCCGCGCGGAAGGTCTTCGCGGCTGCGTAGGCGTTGTCGTCCCAGTGTCCGTGTCCCATGGTCAGGCTCCTGTCTCGGGGATGGTGAACGGGCGGAAGGTGCGGGGGCCGTACAGCTCGCCGAGCAGGTCGTCGTACTCGTCGAGGAGGTCGACGGCGTCGGGTCGCTGTGCCGGGTCGTCCTGTGTGCACCACGTGGCGAACTCGCGTTGGCGGGTTTCCGCGGGCGCCAGCAGGGAAAGCATCAGGCGGTGGAGCATGTGGACGTCGGTGGCCGCGGTCATCGGCAATCCTTTGTGGACTTCCGGCGGATACTCGGCGGAGTTGTCCGCCGCCAGCGGAAGCGCCCCGGCCTCGACGGCGAACGACCAGCCGGCCAGGACGATCCCGTGCTGTCCGGGGTGGACGAGCACGTTGTCCGCGGTGAGATGGCCGTGAACGAGACCCGCGCGATGCGCGCCCGCCACGGCACGCAGCAGGCGACGGTGCATCCAGGCGTAATCGCGGCCGTCGAGCCCGTCCGGGAACGCCTCGCCGATGGCGGCGAGGGTGACGAACCCGTCGACGAGCGGATCGAGGACGCTGAACGCCCGGTCGCCCCGCGCCACCGGGCCGGACGTGTCGAGCAGCCGCGGGTAGTACGGCCGCAGCCAGCGGTGCCGTTCGGTGAAGCCGTCGAGCGTGCGCAACGCCGCCCACTCGGCGTGGATCAGCGGGTTGAGTGCCGGGTCCCGGACGAGTTTGACCAGATGCGGCCCGGTGGTCCGGTACGTCGTCGCGACACTGCCCACCGCGTGCGGAGCGGTCAGGGTGTAGCTCGACGTCGCCGTGGTGACGGTCTGGCGCCGGGCTCGTTTCCAGTCGTCGTAGCGGCGGTTGAGGGTCGCGGCCGCCTCGTGCGCCCGCGCGTCGCCGGGGTTGCGGTCGGGGTGGAGCGCGGCCGCGAGTTCGCGGTAGCGCCGGTGGGCGAGTTCGGGATCGGAGTCGAACAGAACCGCCGCGTCTTCGATCGTCTTCACGGCGTCGTCCCTGGTGAGCATAGTTTGAGTCTAGACGACTTTTACCTGGGATGGCAAGCGCGGGGTGGGCGCCGGTACAAATCCCATGCCGTTCCGCCGCTTCGGGAAATAGCCTGAAAAGATCGAACGGAGAGGAGATCCGTGCCGGGAAAACCGCGGTTTCCCAGGGTGCTTTTGGCGGTGCCTGCCGGGATCTCGTTCGTCGTCCTGTTGGTGGCCCTCGGGGGATTCCTCGGTGACCGCGTGGACAGACTGAACACCGGTGAGAACGTCACGGTCACCGGAATCTCGGGATGCGTCGGGGAGACGGCGCCGATGAGTGGCCAGATTCCTTACTGTGCGGGGAGCTGGCGGTTCGACGACGGGCGCGCCGGCCGCGGGAGGATCGAGGGCGAGAAGGCCGCGGTGGGTGACAGGGTCTTCGCCGGCGATGGCTTCGCCTACCGGTCGAAGTCCATGGTGATCTCGAGCCTGTCGGTGAGCGTGGCGATCGGCCTGGCGCTGCTGGGCATGCTGATCGGCCTTGGTGTCCTGTATCGGAAGGACCGGACCCGGCGGCGTCGCGAGAAGTGACGCCGCCGAGCAAGGCTCAGGAGCGAGTGGCTTCGATCTGCCGTTCGTCCTCGGTCGAGCAGCTCGTCACCGGATCGTTCGGCCCGCTTCCGCACGTCCAGGCGCCGATCACCACCGGACCGGGGCCCTGCGGCGACGCGACCTCGTCGGGCGTCAGTTTGGTGAAGTAGTCCTTGAGTACCTGGCCGGCTTCGGCGCAGTCGGTCTTCCCGCGCGTCACGACCTTGTTCTTCGCGCCTTGAAGCCCCGCGACCTCGCCGCAGGGCGTCCCGGCGGGAAGCTGTGCGACGGCGGGGGAGGACGGCGGCGGAGCGGCCGCGGGGGCGGGATCGGCGCCGCAACCGCTCAGCAGGACGACGGCGAACGCGGCGGGAACGATGGCGAGGCTCTTCATGGGCCCTTCTTCTCGAGGATGGTTCATTCGACGGGGACTACGGCGGCGAACACGTTCTGATCGCCCTTGCTGCAACTGGTGCCGCCTTGCGCGGCGGGGGCGCCGGAAACGCACAGCCAGCCGTCGACGGTCTCGCTGACCGGTTCGTCCGAGCCCGCGGACTGGCGTCCGGCGATCCTCTTGTGGAACGAGCCGACGATCCCGGTCGCGTCCGCGCAGGAGACCCCGGGCCCGTTGAGCACCTGCAGGGTCAGGCCACTCGCCGCGGTGACGGTGCCGCACGAGCCCTGTACCGGTTCAGCGGGTTTCGGCTGAGTCGTGGGTTTCGGGGCAGTGGAAGGACTCGGCGCGGTCTGCGACGGAATCGGGGGCAGCGACGTGACGGGCATGGCCGACGAGGGCGTGGGAGGCAAGGCCGTCATCGAGGTGACGGGCGGTGGCGGATCTTCGCCCGAACAGGCGGCGAGCGTTGCGACGATCGCGCAGACCGCGAACAGGCGCCGGCGCGTTCCCGTGGTCGTCGAGACGGGCAAGGCGATCCTTTCGTCGGCCGGTCGTGACCGGCCCATTCTGACCCGGCCGGGCCCGTTGTCGTGGCATTGAGCCACGTTCGATTCGCGGGAGGTTATCGCGCCTGCCGCGCGGCGATACGCGAGGACCGCCCAATCACTGTCCATTGTGGACGATTAACATGCCGTTCACAGGAAGACAACACCCCGTCGCCGCGGAAATCCGATCGGACGAATCCGGCGCCGGACCGTTAACACGCGGCCCCGTTCTGCCGAAAACAAAGGTAGCGCTCCGGCGTGTCCCAGTCCCCGTCACCGAAACCGTGAGAGCGATGAAGACCGACGAACAGACCGATCCCGCGTCACCCGAGGCCACCGCACCGGCGAACACGGAGCTGCCACCGACGGCACCGTGCACCGTCGTCTGGTGTGGCGGCCGCCCGTACGTCCTCGAAAGCTCGGCCGGCCACACGCGCTGGATGGGCACCGACCACCGAGGCAGGCCCGTGGCGCTGACCAGCGCGGACCTGCAACGCCGCGGCTGGACCCACACGCGGGCCAGCTGACGCGGGAGGACCTGCCGCCGCTGGATAGGCTGAGCGGGTGAGTACGCCCCCCGAACCGAGCGTGACCAGCGAAGAGCCTTCTCTGCTGCGGCAGGCCCTGAACGTTCCCAACATGCTTTCGATCCTCCGGCTCGCCGGGGTGCCGGTCTTCCTGTGGCTGCTGCTCGGCCCGAAGGAGGACGGCTGGGCGCTCGCGCTGCTCGTGTTCAGCGCCCTCACCGACTGGCTCGACGGCAAACTCGCGCGCTGGCTCAATCAGATGTCGCGGCTCGGTCAGCTGCTCGACCCGGCCGCCGACCGGCTGTACATCCTCGCGACGCTCATCGCCTTCCTGATCCGCGACATCATCCCGTGGTGGCTGGTGGTCCCGCTGGTCGTCCGGGAGGCCGTGCTGGGCGTCTGCGTGCTGTTGCTCCGGCGCCGCGGGTTCGCCCCGCCCGAGGTCACCTACATCGGCAAGGGCGCCACCTTCGTGCTGATGTACGCCTTCCCCTTCCTTCTGCTCACCCAGGGCGGCTCCGACATCGCCGCCATCGCCCGGCCGATCGGGTACGCCTTCACGGCCTGGGGCGCGGTCCTGTACGTCTACTCGGGCGTTCTCTACGTCATCCAGACGACGCGGGCACTGCGAACGGCCGATCCGGCGGGCTCGCGGGAGGCGCCGGGCGCGTGACCCGGCGGGATGCGAAACTGCGCGCGACGGTTTCGAGTGAGGGCATCAGAAAGGGGAGCGGCGTTGTCCACTCCAGAAGAACTGCGGTACACCGAGGAACACGAGTGGGTCTCCGTGCGCGACGGAGGGCTCGTGCGCGTGGGTATCACGGAGTACGCCCAGGACCAGCTCGGTGACGTGGTGTTCGTCGAACTGCCCGAGGTCGGCAAGCAGCTCGGCTCCGGCGACACGTTCGGCGAGGTCGAGTCGACCAAGAGCGTCTCAGAGCTGTTCGCCCCGCTCGACGGCGAGGTGGTCGCGGTCAACGACGCGGTGACCGATTCGCCCGAGCTGATCAACAGCGACCCCTACGGCGAGGGCTGGCTGATCGAACTCCGTCTCGACGACGCGAGCTCGGTGGAATCCCTGCTCGAAGCCGAGGCCTACCAGGCGCTGATCAAGGAATAGCCGCAGGCAGCGGCCCTTCGGGAAGAGTAGGGGGAGCCGCGGGCCGGAGTTTCGATCAGGCACGGTACGTTTGACCTCCACACGTTCTTGAGTAGTGGCAACACACATGCGTTAGGAGAGCTCAGGTGAGCACGAACGACGGGCCCGGCGTTCCCCCGGAGCAGTCTCCGGAGCGGACTTCTGTCTTCCGGGCCGACTTCCTGGCCGACGTCGAAGGCACTGAGGCTCCTCCGGCTGCCGAGGCCCCCGTCCAGGGTGTGGACGCGCTGCCCGCGGGTTCCGCGCTGCTGGTCGTCAAGCGGGGACCGAACGCCGGTTCGCGCTTCCTGCTGGACCGCGACACCACCAGCGCGGGACGGCACCCGGACAGCGACATCTTCCTCGACGACGTCACGGTTTCCCGGCGGCACGCCGAGTTCCGCCGTGAGGGCGGCGAGTTCGTCGTCATCGACGTCGGCAGCCTGAACGGCACCTACGTCAACCGGGAGCCGGTCGACCAGGCCGTCCTCGCCGGTGGCGACGAGGTGCAGATCGGCAAGTTCCGCCTGGTCTTCCTGACCGGCCCGGGTCACGGGGGCCAGGGGGCGCGGTGACGGCGGCCGGGCGGCCTGATCGGGATGCGTCGCAGCGCGATGGGTTGAGCATCGGGGCCGTGCTGGCACAGCTGCGCGGCGAGTTCCCCGATGTCACCATCTCCAAGATCCGGTTCCTCGAGGCGGAGGGTCTGGTCCAGCCGGGCCGGACCCCGTCGGGATACCGGCAGTTCGCCCCGGCGGACGTGGAGCGGTTGCGGTTCGTCCTGTCCGCCCAGCGGGATCACTACCTCCCGTTGAAGGTCATCAAGGAACAGCTGGACGCGGCCGATCAGGGTGCCGCGCCCTCGGCGGCGCTGCCCAAGCCGCCGCGGAAACTCGTGTCGCTCGAAGCCCCCGGGGAAAACGGCGGACTGCCGTCCCCCGGGGACTTCGAGACCGATCGCGAGATCAGGCTGACCGAGGAAGATCTGCTCCGCCAGGCCGGCATCGACGCCGCCACCTTGGCTGAGCTGCGGCAATACGGTCTCGTCCGGCCGGGAGCGGCGGGGTTCTTCGACCCCGACGCCGTCCTCGTGGCGAAGACCGTGAAAGCGATGACCGAATTCGGTATAGAGCCGAGACATCTGCGTGCCTTCCGGGCCGCCGCCGACCGCGAGGTCGGCCTGGTGGAGCAGATCGTGACCCCGGTGTATCGGCATCGTGACGAGGACGCCCGGGCAAGGGGCGACGAGGTCGTCCGAGAGCTCGCGGCACTGACCGTGGCGTTACATACGCTCTTGGTGAAGGCCGGAATACGGGCTGTCACGGGCGGTTGAACGGCTTCAGGAGCCGCGAACCCGTCGTGAGGCCACTTGTCAATGACTGAATGTTCGGCATCCAATGCCGTACCGTGGAGTTGGGTTTGCCACGGGCGAACCGAGAATGTCGGAGACAGCGAGCACAGCGCGCGGAAGACGGGTAGCGTCGGGACTGCCGTCGCTTGGTCGTCGAGACAAGCGTTGCAGCCCGTGCGCACGAGAGGGAGGCGAAGCCCGATGAGCGAGATGCGCGTCGTCGGCGTGCGGGTGGAGCTGCCCGCGAATCAGCCGATCTTGTTGCTACGGGAAACCGAAGGCGAGCGTTACCTGCCGATCTGGATCGGCTCGGTCGAGGCCACCGCCATCGCGTTGGAGCAGCAGGGAGTCCGCCCGGCCCGTCCACTCACCCATGACCTGCTCAAAGAGGTCATCGGAGCGTTGGGGCGCGAGCTGGAGCAGGTCGTCATCACGGATTTGAAGGAAGGCACGTTCTTCGCGGAACTGGTCTTCGACGGGGACATCCGGGTCTCCGCGCGGCCGAGCGACTCGGTGGCGCTGGCCCTGCGGGTGGGGGTGCCGATCCACGCCGTCGACGCGGTGCTGGAGGAGGCGGGCCTCATCATCCCCGACGAGCAGGAGGACGAGGTCGAGAAGTTCCGCGAGTTCCTCGACTCGGTCTCGCCGGAGGACTTCCGCGGCGCGGACACCTGATCACATCCCGGGAACTTGAAAGAAGGGGCGGCGCCAGTGGCACCGCCCCTTCTTCCTGTGCGCGGTTGGTCCTCTGAATGCGGGTTAGAGCCAACCGTCTTTCGGATACCTGCAGCCCGGTTTCTTGTGACCGGAGGGACGACACATGTGTCCAGGTGGACGACTCGCGGCGGACCCGGGCTGCGGGCGTGTCGTCCGTCTGATCACGCGAGTTCGCCGCTCAATCACGCGAGTCACGCCTTAAGGCCCGGCGATCAGGCTGGACACTCACGACCGTCCCCTCGCCCCGGCCCGCGTCTCAGGCCGCGGTCGCCTTGACGAACAGGTCCGCGAGTTCCCGGCCGTAGCGCTCCAGGTCCAGCTTCGGGTCCGCCGCGAACTTCGCGGCGACACCGTCGACGGCCTGCGCGATCGACAGCGCCATCACGTCCGCCGCGAAGTCGCCGAAAGCGCCTTCTCCCTGGCCCTGCTTCAGCTGGCGTTCGAGCCGCCCGGTCCGGAACTCCTCGACCATCGGCGCCGACATGAACCAGCCCTCGGCGTCGGAGCCGCTCGAAGCCATCTCGACCATGACCCGCACCAGTTCGGGGTACGAGCCGAGGAACGCGATCTCCGACTCGATATAGCCGCGCAGGAGCCCGGCCCGGTCGGTCGTGCCCTGGATGCGGTCCTCCAGGAACTTGTCCTTCATGCCGGTCGCGGTGGTGACCACGGCCTGCATCAGGCCGGCCTTGTTGGTGAAGTGGTAGGAGATGATCCGGGTGCTGGACAGCCCGGCCTTCTCCTTGATCTTCGCGAACGACGTCTTGTGGTAGCCGAGCTCGGAGATCGTGGCGATCGTGGCGCTGACGATCTGGGCCTGCCGCGCGGCCTCCGTGACCGACAGTCCCAGCTCCGCCTGAACCTCTTGGATGGCACTTTGGGTCGAGGGAGTTACTTGCATGAGTAAAAATTAACACGACTGAGTAAAATTGCCAAGCGTGCGGCCGAACGGGGGACTGTGGGCACGCAAGCCTCAAGAAGAGCTTGAGGCCGACCGCGCGTCGCGTTGACCGCTTTGCCGGACGCGCTTACCGTCAATGAAGGTGAATCGCCAAGGTGTGATTCGGATGTCTGGGGCATTCGTCTTGACGGTTCACTCCGGTGCGGACTCACGTGGGTCCGCGCGGCTTTGTTCGCCGGCCGCCAGGTCGGGCGAGGGGAGGCATGGCGTGGTCGAGGCTGGTAGCCCTCAAGAGCCGCTCGTTCCGGTCGCTGACGGCGAGCAGGGCGAGCTGTTCCCCGACTCTTCCCTCCCGGACGAACTCGTCGGCTACCGCGGTCCCGCCGCCTGCCAGATCGCCGGGATCACGTACCGGCAGCTCGACTACTGGGCCCGCACGAAGCTGGTCGCGCCGAGTATCCGGACGGCGCACGGTTCCGGTTCGCAGCGGCTCTACTCGTTCAAGGACATCCTCGTCCTGAAGGTCGTCAAGCGCCTGCTGGACACCGGTGTCTCGCTGCAGAACATCCGTGTCGCCGTGGACCACCTGCGCCTGCGCGGCGTCCGCGACCTCGCCAAGGTCACCCTGTTCTCCGACGGCACCACCGTCTACGAATGCACCTCGCCCGAAGAGATCGTCGATTTACTCCAGGGCGGGCAGGGCGTTTTCGGGATCGCGGTCAGCGGGGCGATGCAGGAGATCAGCGGCACCATCCACGAGTTCCCCGCCGAGCGGGCCGACGGCGGCGTGATCGAAACCGTCACGCCGGACGAGCTCACTCAGCGCCGTAACGCACGTCGCACCGGCTGATCATGAAGCCGCGCGCGCGGCAGGGTAGGCTCACTTCCGCGGTCGACGAATCCGCGCGGGAGAGACCGAGCCGATAACAGCTCGGCGCCGAAGGAGCAAGTCCTCCCCGGAACCTCTCAGGCACCCTGGACCGCGCGGACGAGACGCCTCTGGAAAGTGAGTCGCCAGGTCACCACCTGGCGGCCCCGCCGACGGTGCAAGCCCGAATCAACCCACGGGCGAAACTCTCAGGCGCCCCCGCGGGGGTACGGACAGAGTGGGGAGGGCCAGGACAATCCGTCCCGGCCCCACCCCCGCGTCTTGGGAGGTCCCCGATGGAGCCTGTTTCACTGGCCGCTCTCGAATCCGGAACCCCCTTCGCGGACCGGCACATCGGTCCCGGCGCCGAAGACCTCGCGCGCATCCTCGACGTCGTCGGCGTCGCCTCCCTCGGCGAACTCGCCGAGCGGGCCGTTCCCGCGTCGCTGCGGGAGTCCGCGATCCCGCCGGAGCTGCCGCCGCCCGCCACCGAGACCGGCGCGCTCGCCGAACTCCGTGCCCTGGCCGCGCGCAACCGGCCGATGGTCCAGATGATCGGCCTCGGTTACCACGACACCGTGACCCCGCCGGTGATCCGCCGCAACGTGCTGGAGAGCCCGGCCTGGTACACCGCGTACACGCCGTATCAGCCCGAGATCTCGCAGGGCCGCCTCGAAGCGCTGCTCAACTTCCAGACCATGGTCGCCGATCTGACCGGTCTCCCGATCGCCAACGCGTCGATGCTGGACGAGGCGACCGCGGCGGCGGAGGCGATGACGCTGGTCCGCCGCGCCGGCAAGGCGAAATCGAACCGGTTCGTCGTCGACGAGGACACCCTGCCCCAGACGATCGAGGTCCTGCGCACCCGCGCCGAACCGCTCGGCATCGAGCTCGTGACCGCGGACCTGTCCCAGGGCATCACCGGACTCGGCCTCGGCGGCGACTTCTTCGGAGTGCTGCTGTCGTATCCGGGGGCGTCGGGCGCCGTCCGCGAATGGGACCACACCATCGCCGAGGCCAAGGCGCTGGGCGCGGCCGTGGTGATGGCCGCGGATCCGCTCGCGCTGACCCTGCTCCGGCCGCCGGGCGAGCTCGGCGCCGACGTCGCGATCGGATCGACGCAGCGGTTCGGTGTCCCGATGGGCTTCGGTGGCCCGCACGCGGCGTACCTCGCCGTCCGGCAGGGGTTCGAACGCCAGCTGCCGGGGCGTCTGGTCGGGGTGTCGAAGGACGCGGACGGCGCGCCCGCGTACCGGCTCGCGCTCCAGACCCGTGAGCAGCACATCCGCCGTGAGAAGGCGACGAGCAACATCTGCACCGCGCAGGTGCTTCTGGCGGTCATCGCGTCGATGTACGCGGTGTACCACGGCCCCGAAGGACTGCGCGCCATCGCGAACCGCGCGCACCGGATGGCGACCGTGCTCGCGGCGGGACTCGCCGAAAGCGGTGTCGACGTCGTGCACTGCGAATTCTTCGACACCGTCCTGGTTTCCGTCCCCGGCCGCGCGGCGGGGATCGTCGGCACGGCCAGGGAACTCGGGGTCAACCTGCGGCTCGCGGACGCGGACCACGTCGCCGTCGCCTGCGACGAGACCACGACGCGTGAGCATCTTTCTCTGGTGTGGAAGGCGTTCGGGGTCGCGGTGTCCGATGTGGACTCCCTCGACGCGGACACCGCCGACGGCTTCCCGCCGGACCTGCGCCGCACGAGCGACTACCTGACCCATCCCGTCTTTCACGCGCACCGCTCCGAGACGGCGCTGCTGCGGTATCTGAGGGCGTTGTCCGACAAGGACGTCGCGCTCGACCGGAGCATGATCCCGCTCGGCTCCTGCACGATGAAACTCAACGCCACGGCGGAAATGGAGCCGATCACCTGGCCCGAGTTCGCCGCCCTGCATCCGTTCGCGCCCGCCGAAGACGCGGCCGGGCTGCTCGCGATCGTGCGGGACCTGGAACAGTGGCTGGCCGGTATCACCGGCTATGCCGCCGTTTCCCTGCAACCGAACGCCGGGAGCCAGGGCGAGTTCGCGGGGCTGCTGGCGATCCGGGCCTACCATCGCGAACGCGGGAACGCGGCGCGCGACGTCTGCCTGATCCCGTCCAGCGCGCACGGGACGAACGCGGCCAGCGCGGTGATGGCGGGGATGCGGGTGGTCGTCGTGCGATGCGACGACGAGGGCAACATCGACCTCGGCCATCTCAAGTCCACTGTGGACGAGCACGCGGACGACCTGGCCGCGATCATGATCACCTATCCGTCGACGCACGGCGTCTACGAGGACACCGTCCGCGAGGTCTGCGCGCTGGTGCACGACGCGGGCGGCCAGGTGTACGTCGACGGGGCGAACCTCAACGCCCTGATCGGGGTCGCGCAGTACGGCAGGTTCGGCGCCGACGTCTCGCATCTCAACCTGCACAAGACTTTCTGCATCCCGCACGGCGGAGGCGGGCCGGGTATCGGGCCGATCGGCGTCCGCGCGCATCTGGCGCCGTACCTGCCGAACCACCCGCTGCAACCGGATGCCGGACCGGCCACCGGAGTGGGCCCGATCAGCGCCGCGCCGTGGGGGAGCGCGTCGATCCTGCCGATCTCCTGGGCCTACGTCCGGATGATGGGGGCGGAAGGCCTCAGGCGCGCGACGCTGACGGCCGTCGCGAACGCCAACTACGTCGCCAAGCGCCTCGCGGAGCACTACCCGGTGCTGTATTCCGGGCACGACGGCCTGGTCGCGCACGAATGCATCCTCGACCTCCGCCCGCTCACGAAGCGGACCGGCGTCACCGTCGACGACGTCGCCAAACGGCTGGCCGACTACGGCCTCCACGCGCCGACGATGTCCTTCCCGGTCGCGGGAACCCTCATGGTCGAGCCCACCGAGAGCGAGGATCTCGGCGAACTCGACCGGTTCTGCGACGCGATGATCGCGATCCGCGGCGAGATCGAGAAGGTCGCCGCGGGGGAGTGGCCGGTGGACGCGAGCCCGCTGCGGAACGCGCCGCACACCGCGCGCTGTCTCGCCGGCGAGTGGGATCGCCCGTACAGCAGGGAGATCGCGGTCTTCCCGGCCGGCTTCGGGGCGGCGAAGATCTGGCCTCCGGTGCGGCGGATCGACGGGGCCGCGGGGGATCGCAACCTCGTCTGCGCCTGCCCGCCGCCGGAGGCCTTCGCCTGATGGTCAGCCGGGCATCTTGTCGAGAAAGCCCAGCACCTGCTTGATCCGCCCGTCCTCGACGGTGATGACGTCGAAGCCGATCGCCAGTGGCTCCTCCGCGCCCACCGGGGTGAGATACCACTGGAAACGCGCGATGTCGTGGTGCGCGTCAGGGGCCGCGGGGAGGCTGAACTTCAGTCCCCCGAACTGGGCCTGCGCTCCGGCGACCATGCCGTCGACGCCGTCGTGGCCGGTGACGGCGTTGAGCGGGTCGGTGTAAGCGGCGTCCTCGGTGAACACTTCGGCGATGAGAGCGCGGCGCTTGTCGGCGTCGATCTCGTTCCACACGGCGATGTACTGCTCGGCGACGCGCTGGATGTCCGACATGGTGTCCTCTTTCGTTGGTGGGTAACCGATGAGGTAACTCTGTCGGCCGGAGGCGGTGCCCGTCGATTACGCGTGAGGTAATGGCGGACCGGCGGGGTGGTGCGTAGGTTCGTGATCGTGACGACCACAGTGACCGCGAGCCGACCTGTCGGCGAACTCCTGCGGGAATGGCGCGATCGCCGCCGGATCAGCCAGCTCGATCTCGCCCTCTCCGCGGAGATCTCCACCCGGCATCTGAGCTTCGTGGAGACCGGGCGGTCCAAGCCCAGCCGCGACATGGTGCTGCGGCTCGGCGAACACCTGGAGGTGCCCTTGCGGGAACGCAATCAGCTGCTCCTGGCGGCGGGTTACGCGCCCGCGTACGCCGAGAGCGGCCTCGGCGCCCCCGAGATGGCGGCGGTCCGCAAGGCCGTCCGCCAGCTGCTGACCAGCCACGAGCCGTACCCGGCCGCCGTCGTCGACCGCTGGTGGAATCTGGTCGACGCCAACGAGAGCGTCTTGATCATGACCGACCTGGTCTCGCCCGCCCTCATGACGCCGCCGGTCAACGTCCTGAAGCTGACGCTGCATCCCGAGGGGATGGCGCCGCATGTGCTGAACCTGGGGGAGTGGCGCGCCCATCTGATCGGCAGGCTGCGGCGCCAGGTGGCCCAGACGGCCGATCCGGTGCTGACCGAGCTGCTGGAGGAACTGCTCACCTACCCGTGCGCGGATCCCGTCCCCGAGGTGGAGGTCCCCGGACCGGGCGACATCTTCGTCCCGTTGCGGCTGCGGCACGAGGGTGTCGATCTCACGTTCTTCAGCACGGTCTCCACCTTCGGGACACCGCTGGACATCACGGTCGCCGAGCTGGTGATCGAGTCGTTCTTCCCCGCCGACACGGCCACGGCGGAGTACTTGCGCACGTAGGCCGGGCGCGGGATGGGATGATGCCGGTCAAGAAGCCCTGCCACAGACCCCAGTGAGGATTCCGCTTCCATGGCCGTGCCTTCCGTCGTCCTGAACAACGGTGTAGCCATCCCCCAACTCGGTCTCGGTGTCTGGCAGGTGCCCGCGGGCGACACGGCCAAGGTCGTCCGGACCGCCGTCGAGGCCGGGTACCGCAGCATCGACACCGCCGCGTCGTACCGGAACGAAGCCGGTGTCGGCGAAGCGATCCGCTCGGCGGGAGTGCCCCGCGAAGAACTGTTCATCACCACGAAACTGCCGAACCCGGCGCACGGCTACGACGAGGCACTCCGGGCGTTCGACGCGAGCCTCGCCGAGCTCGGTCTCGACCGCGTCGACCTGTATCTGGTCCACTGGCCGATGCCGACGCGCGGGAAGTACGTCGAAACCTGGCGGGCGCTGGAAAAGCTCTACGCGGACGGCCGCGTGCGAGCCATCGGGGTGTCGAACTTCCACGTCCCGCATCTGCGGCGGCTGTTCGACGAAACCGGGATCGTGCCCGCGGTCAACCAGGTCGAGCTGCATCCGCGGCTTCAGCAGAAGGCGCTGCGGGAGTTCCACGCCGAGCACGGCATCGTCACCGAGGCGTGGAGCCCGCTGGCCCAGGGCTCTCTGCTTTCGGACGCGACGCTGACCTCGCTCGCGGCCAAGTACGGCAAGAGCCCGGCGCAGCTGGTGCTGCGCTGGCATCTGCAGCTCGGCACGGTGGCCATCCCGAAATCCGTGACACCGTCGCGGATCCGCGAGAACCTCGACGTCTTCGACTTCGAACTGGCCGACGACGATCTCGCGGCCCTCGCCGAGTTCGACGACGGCACTCGCACCGGCCCGGACCCGGACACCTTCGACCTGATCTAGCGCCCGACAAGCGGCAAGTCTGTGAAGGCCTCCTTGAGGGACTCAGAGTCCCTCAAGGAGGCCTTCACAGACTTGCGTGGGAAAACTCAGGTGGCCTTGATCCCCGCGGCGGCGAAGTCGGCCTGCTGGGCCGGCTGCTGCAGGAACTGGCGGAACGTCTGCGAGGCGCGCATCTGGACCTCGTCGATGGTCTTGCCGGCGAGCCCGACGAGCGGGTAGTCGGCCGAACGGGCCGTCGCGACCGACTGGGCGGGCGAACCGATCAGTTCGGGCTTCGCGGTGTTCAGCTCGGTCACCCAGTACGACGACTCGGGGATCCAAGCGGCGGGGAGACCGCCGATGGCGTCCAGGTTCGTCCGGCCGACGAGACCGTCGAGCACGGCCCCGGAGGACAGCGCGTCGACCTGGATGACCACGCAGTGATCGCGGACCACGGTCGCGGCGTTGTTCCACCGCTCGGCCGCGGCTCGGACCGGCTTCTCGATGCTGGGGGTGACGACCACCCGCATCGGGGTGTCGCCCGCGACGCAGGCCTTGGCCTGGGCCTCGGCGCGGGTGCTCAGCTCCCCGTCCGCCCAGTTCCAGCCGAACACGCCGATCGCGATCAGCGCCACCAGGACCACAGCGGCGATGGGCCACTTGGCGACCTTGCGCCGCGGTGCCTTCTTCCCGACGATCCGGTGCGAACCGGTCGCCTCACCGCGGCCCTGAGGCCGCTTCGGCGGGTCGAGGGGATGCGGCACCGGCTCCTCGGCCACGCTGTGTCGCCCCATCGTTGTCCTTTCGAAACGTGCGCGCTCGCGCTGCGTATGCAATCAAACCGTTATCACTCTAACAGGGGAGAGTGTTACGGGGAATGCGACGACTCACAGTTGTTTTCCGCGTGTCGCGGGCACCTTCATTAACCCGGCCAGAAGCCGTTGGCAATGCGCTATCAGGTGCTCACGCAGCGGCGCGGCCCGGCGGGCGAAACCCGCCTGCGCGCGGGCGTACTCGGCCCGGCCGTCCGGGGTCTCGATCCGCACGGGCGAGTACCCGAACGACGCGAGGTCGTACGGACTGGCCCGCATGTCGAGCTCACGGATGTCCGCCGCCAGCTCGAAGCAGTCCCCGACCAGCTCGGCGGGCACGAACGGGTCGAGCTTGTACGCCCACTTGAAGAGGTCCATGTTGGCGTGGAGGCAGCCCGGCTGCTCGAACTCGACCTGGTTCTCCCGCTCCGGCCGCAGCGTGTTGAGCGGCCGGGCGGGCTCGGTGAAGAACCGGAAAGCGTCGAAATGCCCGCACCGGATCTCCAGCGACTCGACGACGCCGTCCGTTCCGGCCGAACCCAGCCGGAGCGGAAGTTGTGAGTGACGCACCTCATTCGCCGATTCCCGGTAAACCATTGCCCATTCGTGGAGCCCGAAACAACTGAGTCTCGGTGCCCGGGACGCGGTCGCGGAAAGCAGCCCGAGGACGAATTCGGCGGTCCGGGCCCGGCCGTCGGTGAAGCCCGCCGGGTCCAGCATGACGCCGTCCGGCGTCTCGGCGTAGCCCTTCCGCTCCAGGAACCGGCGCGCGGACGCGCCTTCGAGCACGACTCCCGGCCCCGGCTGCCAGCGTTCGACATGTCCGGGGCGGTGCGAGTAGTAGGAGAAGAGGAAGTCGAGCACCGGATGCTTCTCGCCCCGCGAGCGGCGGCGCTGGTGCGGTGTCGTCCAGCGCCGCATCCGCGTCACGTGGTCGTCCTCCCGAGCCCGCCACACGGGCTCGGGAAGGACGATCGTGCCGGTCACGACATGACGTGGGTGCCGTCGCGGACAGTACCCACGTATTCCTCGACGAGGTCCTCCAGCGCGACGACGCCGACGGCGGCCCCCGCCGGGCTCAGTGCCCGCGCCAGGTGACTGCCTTCCTTGCGCATCGCCGACAGCGCCTCGTCCAGACGGGCGTCGGCGTGCAGTTCGGTCAGCGTCCGGGTCTTGTCCGAGGGCACCACGGTCGTCGGATCCTCGCCCACGAGGTCGAGGATGTCCTTGACGTGGATGTAGCCGGTCAGCGTCCCGTCGTCGGTGCACACCGGGAAACGGGAGAACCCGGTCGAGGACACCGCGCGCTCGACGTCGCCCAGGGTGGGGGAGCAGGGCAGCGTGGTCAGCTGCGCCGTCGGGACGAGGACGTCGGCGACCGTCTTCTCCACCGACGACAGCGTCTTGCTCAGCCGCTGGTGCTCGGAGTGCTCCAGCAGCCCCTCGCGCCGCGACTCGCTGAGCAGCTCGGCGAGTTCGTCGGAGGTGTAGGCGGTTTCGAGCTCGTCCTTCGGCTCGACCTTGAACAGCCGCAGCAGCGAGTTCGCCACGAAGTTCAGCAGCCAGATGAACGGGTTGGCGACCTTCACCCAGGCCACGTGCACCGGGACCAGCCACAGCGCCAGCCGCTCCGGCTCGGCGATCGCGAGGTTCTTCGGCACCATCTCGCCGATGAGGACGTGCAGGATGGTGATGAACGCCAGCGCGATCGCGAACGAGATCGGGTGCAGCAGGACCTCGGGAATCCCGAACAGCTCGAAGAACCCGGCCAGCCGGTGCGCGACGGCGGGCTCGCCCAGCCGTCCCAGCAGGAGCGAGCAGATGGTGATGCCGAGCTGGGCGCCCGCGAGCATCAGCGAGACGTTCCGGCTCGCGTTGATCACGATCTTGGCGCGGGTCTTTCCCTGTTCCAGCAAGGCTTCGAGCCGGTCGCGCCGCGACGAGATCAGCGCGAACTCGGCGCCGACGAAGAACGCGTTGGCCAGCAACAGGACCACGACGAGGAAGATGTTGAACCAGTCGCTCATCGGGCGGGCTCCTGCTCGGCGGGCGCGGGGCTTTCACTGACCCGGCGTACTTCGACCTCGGCGATGCGCAGCCGGTCCATCTTGGTCACCGTGAGCCGCCAGCCGTCGAGATCCGTGGCGTCGCCGGGGGAGGGGATCCGGCCGAGGCGTTCGAGGATCAGCCCGGCGATGGTCTCGTAGTCGCCGTCGGGCATCCGGAACCCGGTCTCGTCGGTGACCTCGTCCGCGCGCAGCTGCCCGGACACGAGCCAGTTGTCGGCGCCGACCTGCTGGGAGGAGGGCTCTTCCCGCTCGTCGTGCTCGTCACGGACGTCGCCGATGATCTCCTCGACGACGTCCTCCAGGGTCACCAGCCCCGCCGTGCCGCCGTACTCGTCGACGACGATCGCGAGCTGGAACCGGGAATCACGCAGCCGGTTGAGCAGCGAGTCGCCCGGCAGGGATTCGGGCACCGTCGGGATCGGCCGCATGACCGAGCCGATCCGCACCGTGGCGCGCTGCGCGACCGGGACGGTGAACGCCTGTTTGATGTGGACCGCGCCCTGCACGTCGTCGAGATCCTCGGTGTAGACCGGGAAACGCGAGAAGCCGGTGCGGCGCGAGATCTCGATGAGGTCGTAGATCGTCTCGTCCACGGTCAGGGATTCGAGCTGGACGCGCGGCGTCATCAGCTCCTCGGCCGTCCGCTCGCCGAAGCGCAGCGACTTGTCCAGCAGTTCGGCCGTCGAGGTGTCGAGCGTTCCGCTTTCGGCGCTGGAGCGCACGATCGAGCCGAGCTCCTGCGGTGAACGGGCCGACCGCAGTTCCTCCTGCGGTTCGACGCCGAACTTGCGGACCAGGAAGTTGGCGCTGTTGTTCATCAGGGTGATGAGCCAGCGGAACAGCGACGAGAACCGCGAGTGGTACCCCGCGACGGCGCGGGCGGTCTGCAGCGGCCGGGCGATCGCGAGGTTCTTCGGCATCATCTCGCCGAGGATCATCGACAGCGACGTCGCCAGGATCAGCGCGACCGCCAGCGACACGCCGTCCGCGACGCCTTCGGAGAACCCGATGGCGGTGAACAGCGGGTGCAGCAGGTCGCCGATCACCGGTTCCGCGAGATAACCGGTGATCAGGGTGGTGATGGTGATCGCCACCTGCGCGCCGGAGAGCTGGAACGAGAGGGTGCGGTGCGCCTTCTGCACGGTGTGCGCGCGCCGGTCGCCGACCTGGCGGACGTTCGCGTCGACCGTGCTGCGCTCGAGCGCGGTGAGGGAGAACTCAGCGGCGACGGCGAGGCCGGTGCCGATGGTCAGCAGAAGGAACAGCAGGATGCCGAGAACGGCCAGCAGGATTTCCATCATTTCCTGCCGGCGGGGACGGGGTCGGCAAGAAGGTCAGCGGAACAGCCGGGTGTGCCACCCGGCTCGATACTGTCACCAGGTGACTGCGCGTCGCGCACGAAAAGAGTCACTCCTCGATCGGAATCAACAGACACCGCCGCTGTACTGCGGCGATAGGACAATCCTAACGTGTTCCCCCGGTCGCGTGGGCACGGTGCCGCCGCACGCTCTCCTCGACCAGGTCGAGGACGGGACCGAGATCGTCCCCGGGCTGGCCCATCGCGAGGTGGGAGACGAGTCCTTCGAGGACCAGTTCGAGGTACGCGGTCAGGACGTCGACGTCGACGTCGTCGCGCAGGATCCCCGCGTCGCGCTGACGCAGCAGGCGGCGGCGGGTCGCGGCGGTCAGCTGGTGGGATCGCTCGGCCCAGCGGGCGCGGAACTCGGGGTCGGTGCGCAGCCGCCGGGAGACCTCCAGCCGCGTGCCGAGCCAGTCGGCGGGGTGCTCGCTGCGGTTCGACAGCAGCTCACGCATCACCTGGACGAGGCCCTGTTCGGCGACGATGTCCGCCATCCGGACCGCGTCGTCCTCGGCCAGGGCCAGGAAGAGAGACTCCTTGTCCCGGAAGTGGTGGAAGATCGCGCCGCGGGAAAGGCCGGTCGCTTCCTCCAGGCGCCGGACGGTGGCACCCTCGTAGCCGTAGCGTGCGAAGCACACGCGGGAGCCGTCGAGGATCTGGCGCCGGCGTGCGTCGAGGTGATCCTGGCTGACCCGTGGCATCCTGGAATCCTGTCACCGGGAACCCGGTTATTGCAATCCGTACGTACGTACTGTGACCAGTTCGCGTGCTGGTTGCTCCGTCCGGGAACCGGGCGGACTCGAAACACGTCCGATCTCTCGGCCGGATCGGCTGACACGCCGTCGGCCGCTTGGCTACTCTTTGTCCATCACGGTGAGTGAGTGCTGAGGGGAAGGTACGGGCGTGAACATCATCGACAACGCCGCGAGCGCGATCAAGGCCGTCTGGGGTGACCTCACCACGCCGAAGGAGCCGACCGTTTACGGCGGTGGGGGCGGCGGTGGCGGTGGGTTCGAGATGAGCCCTGAGGAGCTGAAGACGGTCATCGGGCTCTGGGAAGACGAGCTGAAGAAAGTCGTCGACGACGGTGACAAGATCCGCCGGATCTCGGAGGACCTGATGCCGCCGGGACAGGACGAAGCCAGCGCGAGCTATGTCGATTCCGGCATCAGCTCCGTGATCTCGCTGCAAAAACAGAACGATTCGATGAAGGCCTACATCGAGGGCTACATCGCGAAGCTCGAAGTCGCCCGTTCGAAGACCATGGCGACAGACCAGGCCAACACCATGCGTACTACCTGAGGATGCCGAACGTGTTGAGGAAACGCGCCGCGGTGGCGGCGCTCGTGCTCGTTTCCGTCGCGGTCGCGGGTTGTGCCGGGGAGACTCCCGGTAAGGCAACGCCGACCCCGGAAGCCTCGCCGTCATCTTCCGCCGCGCTGAACGACCCGAACGTGCCGAAGGTCGCGGAACCGCTGGACGCCTCGAAGTACGTCGGTGACGTGTGCAAGCTGCTTCCCGCTGCCACGACCGCGGAACTGGGATTCACCGAGCCCGGCGAACCGAAGAGCGACACCAGTAATCCCGCTTGCAGCTGGGGGATTCGCGGGAAGGCCGACAGCCTTCAGATCATCCTCGGCAGCGGTAACCGCGAAAAGGGTATGGGCGGCTTGGCCGGACTGCACAAGGCCAAGAAATCCGGACAACTGAGGTTCCTGGAGCCCGGTCCTGAGGTCGACGGCTATCCGACCGTGTACTACGGACTCGCGGACCGGCGTGCGAGCGGAAACTGCGATCTTTCCGTCGGCGTTGCCGATGATCTCACGATCAGTGCCCAAGCCGAGGGTTACCAGAGCGAACAAGATTCCTGCGGGAACGCGCAGAAGGCCGCGTCGGCCATGATCAAGACACTCAAGGGGGCATGAGGGTGGACGGCAAACAGATCTACGAGAACTTCACCCAGGGCGACACCCGCAACCTGCGCAGCGCGGCCGACCGCGTCGCGGAGCTCTCGGACGCCTATGTCGAGCGCGGCATGGCCATCAAGTCCTTGCAGTCGCGGATGACGGCGTCCTGGACCGGGTCCGCGGCCGACGCGGCCAACGCCGGGGCAGGCCCGCTCGAACAGGCCTTCAAGGAGACGGCGGACCCGCTGTTCACCACAAAGGACTCGGTCACCGCTCAGGCCGACAGCTTCGACGACTCCGGGTCGACCGTCGTCCCCGTGCCGCCGAAGCCGGACAAGCCCAACCCCTGGACCACCGGCCTCAAGGGCGCGATCCCGATCGCCGGGCCGTTCATGGTCAACAACGACATCAAGAACTACCAAGAAGGCGTCGCGAAGCACGAGGCGGCGAACCAGAACAACGTCCGCGTGATGGACCAGTACGACTCGGTCACCAGCAGCACGCGCTCAAGCCTGCCGACCGACTACGGCGTGCTGAAGAACGACGGCGCGAACGTCAGCGTCAAGGTCGGTGGCGGTCCGCCGCCGATCAAGCCGCCGCCGATCGTCCCGCCGGTCAAGCCGGGCCGCAACGGTGGCGGGGACGACAACGACGGCACCGACACCAGTGGCACGGACAGCAACGGGACCAACCAGAACCAGAACAAGCCGGGCGGCGACCACAACCAGACCAAGCCGGGCTCGACCGACGACCGTCCGGTCACCCCGAAGGACCGGCCGAATCCCCCGGACATCACCACGCCCACGAGGAAGCCGCCGGGTCAGGACGACACCACGCGCCCGTCCGGCGGTGGCCGGGGCAAGACCGGTGGCGGGACCACGGAGCTCCCGGGCCGGACCCCCGGACGCGGCACCGGTGACCTGGACAACGTCATCGGCCTGCCGAACAGCACCGGTCAGAACTACGGCCCCGGTGGCGGCGGTCCCAACCAGCCCGGTGGCGGCGGCGGACGCAACGTCCCCGGCCCCAACAGTGCCGCGGGCAGGCTTCTCGGCGGCGAAGGCGGCACCGGCGGCCGCGCGGGCGGTCCCGGTGGAACCGGTTCCGGCGGTCTCGGCGGTGGCCGGGGCTCCGGTATGGGTGGCCTCGGCGGCGGCATGGGCGGCGCCGACCACCTGGCCGGTGGTCGTGGCGCGGCGGGCCGCGGTGGCGGTCAGATGGGCCCGATGGGGGCAGGCGGCAGGCGAGCCGACGGCGAAGAGGACGACGAGCACCAGCGTCCCGACTACCTGATCGAGGCCGACCCCGACGCGATCTTCGGCACCGACCAGCGCACCAGCCCGCCGGTCATCGGCGAGTAGCGGATGACCGTCAGAACAGGCCGGGTGGACGTCCCGGTCGAGGCCTTGGCCGTGCTCGCCGAACGCGAACGCGTCGGCGACCTGCACATCACGCTGCGTCCCGAACCACGCTGGCTGTCCAGGACGGCCCGCGCGGAGGCGGACAAGCGAGTGGAAGCCGCGCTGGCGCAAGCCGGGCTGCTGGATTCGAGCGGCCGCGCGTCGGTCGACTTCCTGGACTGGCTCCCGGTGCTCACGAAACCAGCCATCGAGTACTACGGCTGGGTGAACACCGGTGGCGAGACGTACGGCCTCCTCGCCGCCTCGCTGGGATTGCAGGCGGTGCTGGCGGTGTCGTCCGGCGACTGGGTCGGGATTCAGGAGATCGACCGGCGGCGGCTGCCCGAGACGCTGATCGAGCAGCTGCCGCCCGTTCCCGCGGGCGGCGGCAGGCTGCGCACGATCCGCGCGTACGAGCTCGAAGAGGCGGCCCGGCGTGGCCCGGACACGCATTCGCTGCCGCCGGTGATCGCCGACATCGTCAGTCTCGTGCAGCGCCCGGTCGGGGGGAGCGGCGAGCTCTACGTCGGCAAGCGGGACGAAGTCGGCAGGCACGTGGCCGTCGAGGATCCGCTCCACTTCGCCGACACCGACTGGGGCCGGTACCTCAGCTACACGACGGGGCAGGGCAACGACGCGGTGGTCCACATCGGACCCGCCGGGCAACCGGAGCTCGCGGACGCGCTCCGGCACATCACCGGAACCCTGGGCGTCTAAGGCGTCACCACGGGAAGCTCGCCTGGAGGGCGGCCGAGATCGGCTCGAGATCGGTGACCAGACGGCCGAGCTCGCCGGCGTCCAGAGTGTTGTAGGGCGCCTCGGCGAGCCGGTCGGTCATCGCCTCGACGCGTTCTTTCGCGGACCGGCCGGCGGAGGTGAGCCATCCGTCGGCGCCGACGAGACCGCGGTCGCGCATGCCCTCGATGACTTCGGTCAGCTGCGCGGCGCGGAGGTGGCCGACCCGGCCGAACTCGTGCGCGGGCATGTCGATGGACAGGGCGTGGAGGACGTGGGCCTCGGTACCGCCGATGCCCTCGGCCACGAGAGCGACGATGTGGCCGTCGCCGCGGTGCTCGCGCAGCAGCGTGGCCGCGTGCCATAGCCGGGCCGGCGGTTCCCGCGGTACCGGAACCGTGCGGAGGGCGGCATAGAGAGCGCGTCCCTCCGCGGGCGCGCTGGTGGCGGCCTTCAGCAGGAGGTCGGCGGCGCGCTCGACACCGGCGTCGTCGGCGAGGTCACCGAGGATCCGCCGTATCCCCGCGACACATCCCCGCTCGCGGGCGGCGAGCGCCGCCTCGGGCGTGGTCAGCTCCCAGACCTTCGGGATGTGCCGCGCCACCTCGCCCGGGGCGAAGTTGTAGAACACCGAGTGGATCACCTCGGCGGGCACGGACCGGCCGAACGGAGCGGCGCGTCCGGCGAAGTAGGCGTCCCATTGGTTCCGCAGGCCGAGTGAGATCAGGGCCTGGTCCGACTCGTCGGCGAGGTAGGGCACCAGACCGAGGGGCTCGATCAGGCCGTACATGCGGCGGGCTACGGGTTCCGGGTGCGACATCTCATCCCCTGTGGTTCCTGGCGGCGCTCTCGTGGCGGCCGCTCACCCTCTCCACGAACGGCACTCGCCGGATCCGACACCCGGGTTTCGAAAGAATCGCCGGCGGCCGCGTGCTCGGTACAGCGGGTCGTGAGTGGCAAGTCGTGTTCTAACCCCACTTGCCACTCACGAACACCCCAGCCCACCGCTCGCCCCGCGCGACAAATCCAGCGCGCTGGGGGCTCTCTAGCGCTATTGTGACAGCGCTGTTGTATTTCTGGCGGGTCTGGGAGGACGAGAACGTGACACGGCTGTATCCGGAAATCGAACCGTACGACCACGGGATGCTCGACGTCGGCGACGGGCACCTCGTGTACTGGGAGGTCTGCGGGAACCCTGACGGCAAACCCGCGGTCACCCTGCACGGTGGCCCGGGAACCGGGTGCAGCATCGGTCTGCGCCGCTACTTCGACCCGGCCAAGTACCGCGTCGTGCTGTTCGACCAGCGAGGCTGCGGCCGCAGCACACCGCACGCGGGGGAGCCCGAGGCGGACCTCTCGGCCAACACCACCGACCATCTGGTCGCCGACATGGAGCGGCTCCGCGAGCATCTGGGCATCGAGAAGTGGCTGCTGTTCGGCGGTTCCTGGGGTTCGGTGCTCGCGCTGGTCTATGCCGAGCGGCATCCCGACCGCGTCTCGGAGATGGTCCTGATGGGCCTGGCCACCGGACGCCGGAGCGAGACCGACCTGCTCATCCGCGGCCTCGGCGGTGTCTTCCCCGAGGCCTGGGCCAAGTTCCGCGACGGCGTTTCCGAAGAGGATCGCGACGGGGATCTGGCGGCGGCGTACCTCAAGCTGCTGATGGATCCGGATCCGGCGGTGCACGGGAAGGCGGCCGCCGACTGGTGCGCCTGGGAGGACGCGATCATCCCGACTTCCCCGCCGTACAAGAGCTTCGAGACGGCGAAGTTCCGGCTGGCCTTCGCCCGGCTGGTCACCCACTACTGGAGCCAGGGGTCCTTTTTGGCCGAAGGCGTGGTGCTGCGGGAGGCCGGGAACCTGGCGCACATCCCGGCGGTACTCGCGGAAGGCTGTCTCGACCTGGGCAATCTGATCGGGACCCCGTGGGAACTGGCGCACGCCTGGCCGGGCAGCGAACTGATCGTCATCGACGAGGTCGGCCACAGCACCCAGGACGAGCCGATGCGTGAAGTCCTCATCGGCGCCACGGACCGCTTCGCCTCCTGAACCATCGAACGCGCGTGAACGCTCCCTTCCCCTGACTGAGCCGGGGGAAGGGAGCGTTCACGCGCGAACTGTCAGGGAATGACCAGAGCGGGGGCGGTTTCCGGAGCCGCGGCGGCGTCCGAACGGGTGGTTTCGGCGAGCCGCAGGCCGGTGGTGCGCGGAGCGATCCGGTCGAGGTTCCACGAGCTCAGCAGCAGCGCCACCTTCGCCCGCATCTCCGTCCGCAGCCGCTGGAACGAGTCGGCGGGGTCGGCGCCGACTTCGCCGAGCAGGAGCCACCAGGCCCACGCCGCCGCGCCGGCGTTGGCGACGAAGTCCGGGATCACCGGGATGCCACGAGCCGCGAGACCCGCCTCGGCGTCGGGGGTGGTCGCCGCGTTGGCCGCCTCGATGACGACCTTCGCCTTGACCAAACCCTGGTTCCCGGCGCGCAGCGCGTAGGAGATCGCCGCCGGGACGAAGATGTCGGCGTCCGTCGCGACGATCTCGTCGCGGGGGAGCAGTCGAACGTCGGCGGGGAGCCGGCTCCGGTCGATCTCGCCGTACTCGTCACGCAGGTCCAGCAGCGCCGGGATGTCGAGGCCCTCGGGCCGGTACAGCGTCCCGGCGGCGTCGGCGACCGCGACGACGGTCATCCCGGCTTCGTGCAGGTACCAGGCCGCGCCGCCGCCCATCGTGCCGATGCCCTGGATGGCGACCGTGGTCTTCCCGGCGGCCCACTCCCACGCGTCGGCCACCCCGAGACAGGCCTGCGCGACGCCATAGCCGCCGATGACGTCGCCGAGCAGGAGCCCGCCGGGAACCGGGGTGCTCAGCCCGGCTTGCACCCGGCGAAGGGTGTGCGCCGGATCGGCCGAACGGCGGATGGCGGCGTGGTACGACTGTTCGAGCCCCAGCTTCGCGAACACCTCGTCGATCAGGTGCTGCGGCACGCCGAGATCCTCGGCGGTCACCCAGTGGTTGTCGATCCACGGCCGCAGGAACGCGCAGAACCGTTCCAGCACACCGAAAGCGCGTTCGTCCTTGGGGTCGAAGTCGATACCGCCCTTGGCCCCGCCGACCGGCAGGCCGAAGGTGGCGGTCTTGTTCGCCATCCCCCTCGCCAGGTCCTCGACCTCCGTCATCGTGCAGCCCGCGCGCATCCGGGTCCCGCCGGTCGCGATACCGGAAACCAGGCTGTGCACAACGAGAAAGCCGGTGGCGCCGGTGACGGGGTCGGTCCAGATGAGCCTCATCAGCGGTTCGGCGTTCCTCGCGGCCATACGGCCACCTCCTTCGGGATCTGGGGTCGTCCTGCACCACTTCCGAGGGTGCTCCCGGCCCGGCGCGGACGTCCATTTACCGAATCTGAACGATGGTGTGCAGAAAAACTGGTGTAACGCCGCTCGCCGCGTCATCCGGCACCGGTCACCCGGCCCGATTACGTTGGGGTCATGGAGCTTTCGTTGCACCGCCTCCGGATGCTTCGCGAACTGAGCCGTCGTGGCACCGTCACGGCCGCCGCGGCTTCGCTGCATTACACCGCTTCGGCGGTGTCGCAGCAGCTGGCGCAGTTGGAACGGGACGTGGGCGCGAAGCTGTTCGAGAGATTCGGCAGACGGGTGCAGCTGACCGAACTGGGGTTGTTGCTCACCGAACACGCCGAGGAGATCCTGGGGTCGGTCGAACGGGCGACGCTGGCTCTGGAGGAGGCGCAGGAGACCGTTTCGGTCCGGCTCATGGCCGGGGTGTGGGCCTCGGTCGCTTCCGGACTGCTGCCGCACGCGCTGGCCGCACTGGCGGGCGAGCATCCGGGGATCCAGGTCCGGACCCGCGAACTGGCTCCCGAGGACACCGCCGACGCCGTACGTGACGGCGAACTCGACCTTTCGTTCGTGATCGACTACTCCGACGCGCCGATGCCGTGGGACGCCGGGCTGGAGCGCGCGGTGATCGCGGTCGAACGGCTGCACGCCGCCGTGCCCGCCGGCGCCGTGCCCGCCGGCAGCGCTTCGCTGACCGAACTGGCCGAGCATCCGTGGATCCTCGCCAGCCCGAAGAGCCACTTCGGCCGCGCGGTGCGCACCGCGTGTCACCGCCACGGGTTCGAGCCCAAGATCAACCACGAGGTCGAGGAGCAGTCGACGGCGATGGCGATGGTCCGGGCGGGGCTCGGGGTAACCCTCGTCTCGGATCTCGGGCTCGGTCTCCGGCCACCCGGGATCGACGTCGTCGCGTTGACCACACCGTTGCTCCGAACGGTTTCGATCGCCTACCGGACGACCACGTCGCGGCGACCGGCCCTGCAGCTGGTGATCGGGGCGGTTCGCGACGCCGCCGTGGCACTGGGCCTGGGAACCGAGCCCGCTTTGCCCTGATTGGTCCTGTCCTAAGAGGTGGTCCGCCGATCCTGCCCGGCAAGAACGCACCTGAATTTGTCGGACCCCGCGTGTAGCGTCCGAAGTCAAGGTTTCTCAGTTATCGGACAACCGACTGGACGGCGGAAAGATGACTACTGTTCATGATTTCCCCGAGAAGTCCGGGAGCGCGTCGAACGCGACGGCGAAGGTCCTCTCGGACCGCGCCGAGGGCGAGGCGTATGTGGCTTCCGTGTGCTTCAAACACGGGCCGCCGAGACTCCTCGGCGTGGAGCTGGAATTCACCGTGCACTACGCCGACGAGCCCGCCCGGCCCCTCGATCCCGACGATCTCGCCACCGCGCTCGGCCCGCACACCCCGCGGACGCTGCGCCCCGACAGCCCCGCCCTCCCCCTTCCGGCAGGTTCACCGCTGAGCCTCGAACCCGGATGTCAGGTGGAGATCTCCGCTCAACCACAGACCACTCTGCGCCACCTGGACGCCGTGGTCTCGGCCGATCTGGCCCACCTCGAAACCCTTCTCGCCGCCCGTGGCCTGTACCTGGGAGACACCGGGATAGACAGGTACCGGACTCCCGCCCGCAAGCTGGGCACACCGCGCTATGCCGCCATGGAACGCCGCTTCGCCCCGATGGGCGACGGGGGCGCGACGATGATGTGCAGCACCGCGGGCCTGCAGGTCTGTGTGGACACCGGCGAGGCGGGCGACCTGGCCGACCGCTGGGCCGCCGTCCACGCGCTCGGCCCGCCCTTGCTGGCCACCTTCGCCAACTCCCGGATCCACGCCGGACGCG
Source organism: Amycolatopsis sp. NPDC089917 (assembly GCF_040684635.1). Lineage (NCBI taxonomy): Bacteria > Bacillati > Actinomycetota > Actinomycetes > Pseudonocardiales > Pseudonocardiaceae > Amycolatopsis > Amycolatopsis sp. NPDC089917. The sequence goes on from NZ_JBFBGL010000019.1 coordinate 99,921, forward strand.
ACACAGGCCACGCGTCCGCGCGCTGGCTGGCCGTGATGGACACCGAAAAGGTCCGCACCCGGTCGGCGGAACCGACCCGGGATCCGGCGGGGGAGTGGGCGCGCAGGATCCTGGACACCCCGCTGATGGTCCTTCCCGGCGGCGACGGCCGTTGGGACGCGCCGGATTCCCTGACCTTCGCCGACTGGATCGACGGACGGGGCGAGGGCGCCGGACTCGGCAAGCCGACCGAGGACGATCTCGCCTATCACCTGACGACCTTCTTCACCCCGGTCCGTCCACAGGGGTATCTGGAAATCCGTTACCTGGACGCCCAGCCCGCCGCCCGGTGGCTGCACCCGGTGGCCCTGCTGGCCGCACTGCTCGCCCGCCCGTCCACAGTGGACAGGGTGCTCGAACTGTGCGAACCGGTCCTGGGCAGATGGGAGTGCGCGGCCCGGTTCGGCCTGGCCGACCGGGCGATCGCCACCGTCGCGAGCGAAGTGGTGGACCTCGGTTGCGCCGAACTCGGCACGACCGGTCTGCCGCCGGAGACCATCACCGAGATCAGCGAGGGCGTGCAGTCCCTCGTGCGCGGTTCGAGGAGCCACCAGTCATGAGCGTGGAAAGCACCGAGACCAACCCGCTTCGCGCGCTGAGCCCGCAAGACCTGCGGGCTCACGCGGCCGAGGCGCTCACCAGGGCCCGCGAGCGCAGTGTCGCGCTCACCGACGTCGACGACGAAGAGCTGGTCCGCCAGCATTCGAAACTGATGTCGCCGCTGGTCTGGGACCTCGCGCACATCGGCAGCCAGGAGGAGCTCTGGCTGGTCCGCGACGTCGGCGGCCGCGAGGCGCTGCGGCCGGACATCGACGACATCTACGACGCGTTCCAGCACGCCCGCGCGGACCGTCCCGAACTGCCGTTGCTGGGGCCTGAGGAAGCGCGCAAGTACGTCCGGGAGGTCAGGGAGAAATCCTTCGACATCCTGGAAAACGTGCCCCTGCAAGGCAGGCGGCTCACCGAAGACGCCTTCGCCTTCGGCATGATCACCCAGCACGAGCAGCAGCACGACGAGACGATGCTGGCCACCCACCAGCTCCGCAAGGGCGATCCGGTGCTGCACGCGCCCGCGCCACCGCCCTCGCGTTCCGGGCGGCTGCCCGCGGAGGTGTTCGTCCCCGGCGGTGCCTTCACCATGGGCACGTCCGCCGAACCGTGGGCGCTGGACAACGAGCGACCGGCGCACGAGGTGGCGGTCGAGGCGTTCTTCATCGACACCACGCCGGTCACCTGCGGGGCGTACATCGAGTTCCTCGACTCCGGTGGCTACGAAGACCCGAAGTGGTGGAGCGAACGCGGCTGGGCGTACCGCAGCGAGCACGGCATCCACGCGCCGCGCTTCTGGAACCGGGAACAGGACGGCTGGTGGCGGACGCGGTTCGGCGTCCACGAGAAGGTGCCCGCCGCGGAACCCGTCGTCCACGTGTCCTTCCACGAGGCCGAGGCGTACGCCGCCTGGACGGGCCGCCGGCTCCCGACGGAACCGGAATGGGAGAAGGCCGCCCGGTTCGACCCGGCGACCGGCCGTTCGCGCCGGTTCCCCTGGGGCGACGAGGAACCCACGCCCGAGCACGCCAACCTCGGGCAGCGGCACCTGCGGCCCGCGGAGGTCGGCGCGTACCCCGCCGGTGTCTCGCCGCTGGGCGTGCACCAGCTGATCGGCGACGTCTGGGAATGGACCAGCAGCGGGTTCGAGGCCTATCCGGGGTTCGCGGCGTTCCCGTACAAGGAGTACTCGGAGGTGTTCTTCGGCGGGGACTACCGGATCCTGCGCGGTGGTTCGTTCGGGACGGACGCGGCGGCCATCCGCGGCACGTTCCGCAACTGGGACCATCCGATCCGGCGGCAGATCTTCTCCGGGTTCCGCTGTGCCCGGGACGCGCGACCTGGTGAGGTGGCTTAAGCGGCATGTGCCGTCATCTCGCGTATCTCGGCGAGCCGCGTTCGCCCGCCGAGACGCTCTTCCACGCCCCTCACTCGCTGCTCGTGCAGTCCTACGCCCCGGCCGACATGCGCGGGGGCGGTTCGGTCAACGCGGACGGGTACGGCCTCGGCTGGTACGCCGAGGCCCCCGAGCCGCTGCGGCTGCGCCGGTCCGCTCCTTTGTGGACGGACGGTGACCTGCCCGCGCTGGCCGGGTCGATGCGGTCGCACGCGTTCGTGGCGGCGGTCCGCAACGGCACGACCGGGATGCCGGTGGTCGAGGCGGCGAACGCCCCGTTCACCGGCGGCGGCTATCTCTTCAGCCACAACGGAGTGGTGAGGGGCTGGCCGGAGTCGGTGGCCGAACTCGCCGCCAAGTTGCCGATCACCCGGCTCCTGACCCTGGAGGCGACCACGGACTCAGTGCTGCTCTGGGCTTTGCTGCGTGACCGGCTCGAAGCGGGTGAGGATCCGCTCGCGGCCATCACGTGGCTGACCGCAGCGGTCGAGGAGGTGGCGCCGGGTTCCCGGCTCAACTTCCTGCTGACCGACGGCCGGACACTCATCGGTACGGCATGGACGCATTCCCTGTCCTATCGGGATCTCGGTGGTGGTGTGCTCGTCGCGTCGGAACCGTGCGACGACGACCCCGGCTGGATCCCCGTTCCCGACCACCACGCCGTCCGGATCACCGGCGATGGCGTGCGAATCCTTCCCCTCGAAGCCGATCGGAGCCCTGAGGCACGATGACCGAAGTGGACCTCGACGTACACCACAGCGAGTCGGACATCACCGAACAGCTGCGCGCGGACGTCCGCGCCGGCCTGGAAGCGGACCAGAAATGGTTGTCGCCCAAGTGGTTCTACGACGCGCGTGGCAGCGAACTGTTCGAGAAGATCACCGCGCTTCCCGAGTACTACCCGACCCGCAGCGAACGGGAGGTGCTCGCCGCGCGCGGCGGCGAGATAGCGGAGAGCTCCGGCGCGCACACCCTGGTCGAGCTGGGCTCCGGGTCGAGTGAGAAGACCCGGCTCCTGCTCGACGCGCTCACGAGCCACGGCACGTTGAAGGAGTTCGTGCCGCTCGACGTGTCCGAATCCGCGCTCGCCGAAGCGGCGGAAGCCATCACGGCCGACTACCCGTCACTGGAAGTCCGCGGCGTGGTCGGCGACTTCACCCAGCACCTCGACCTGCTGCCGGGCGACCGTCCGCGGCTGGTGGTGTTCCTCGGCGGCACGATCGGCAATTTCCTGCCCGCGGACCGTGCCCTCTTCCTGCGCTCGGTCCGCGAAGTGCTCGACGAAGGGGAGTGGCTCCTTCTCGGGACGGACCTGGTGAAGGACCGCGAGACACTGGAACGCGCGTACGACGACGCGGACGGGGTCACCGCCGAGTTCAACCGCAACATGCTCCACGTGATCAACAACGGCCTCGGCGCGAACTTCGACCCGGCGGCGTTCGACCACGTCTCGTATTGGGACGAGGAGAACGAATGGATCGAAATGCGGCTGCGCGCCCGTGAGGCCTTGACCGTCGACATCCCCGGTGCCGATCTGCAGGTCAAGTTCGACGAAGGCGAATACGTGCGCACCGAGATCTCCGCGAAGTTCCGGCGGGAGGGAATCGCCGAGGAACTGGCCGAAGCCGGTTTCGCGGTCGAGAAATGGTGGACGGACTCCGCGTCGCGGTTCGGGGTGAGCCTGGCAAGATCTGTCCGTGACTAACCCTCTCACCTCGCTCGCTCGCGTGCTCGGCACGCAACCGTGGCTGATGGGGCTCGCGGGCGGGATCATCTGGGTGGACAAGAGACTCCACCGGCTGTTCAAAGGGAAGGTGAGCCTGGTCGCGCTGGCCGGGCTCCCTTCCCTGAGGCTGACCACGACGGGCCGCAAGAGCGGTCTGCCCCGTGGTACCAACCTTCTGTACTTCCCGCACGATGAGGGATTCGTGCTCGTCGGCTCCAATTGGGGGAGGCCGAACGATCCCGCGTGGACACACAACCTGCGCTCGGAACCCGAGGCGGTCGTCGCGCTGGCGGGCAAGGAAATCCCGGTCAAGGCCAGGGAACTGCTCGGCGACGAGTACGACGCGATGTGGAAACTGCTGCTGGACTTCTGGCCCGGTTACTCCATGGAGAAGCAAGCCGCTCGCCGTGTGTTACCGATTTTCGAGTTAAAGACAACCACTCGATAGGTTCGTACCATCCTTTCGGCCGGTGACTGGGTTACCGGCTTGTGCGAGGCTCGCTTGGTGTTACGCGCCGTGACATCGGCGGCGCATCGTGCGACGTGGTCTCTCACGTCGCCAGCCGAGGGAGGAGTCGTTTTGCCGAGATCCACAAGGAGGCCGGTGCGCGGTTTCGCACTGGTAGGGGCACTCGTGGCCGGCGCCGCGTTGACCGGTGCCTCCGGGACGGCGGTCGCCGCTCCGGAAGCCGGGCCGTCGGCCGCCCAGGTCGGCGCGACCGCGCCGGTGACCTGGGGTGCCTGCACGGCGGACCAGCTCCGCGGTGTTCCCGCCGACCAGGTCAAGTTCTACAGCTGCGCGCGGTATCGCGTGCCGATCGACCACGACAACGCGGCGCTCGGCACGATCGACATCGCGATGTTGAAGCGGGCGGCGAAGACGCCCGACAAGAAGGTCGGTTCGCTGTTCCTCAACCCGGGTGGTCCCGGTGGCTCCGGGTTCCGGATGCCGATCGGCGGGGCGAACTACTTCCAGCCGCAGGTGCTCGACCGGTTCGACCTGATCGGGTTCGACCCGCGCGGCGTCGGGGCCAGCAACCCGCTCAAATGCTTCACCACGCAGGAGGACGCGAACGACGTCTTCGCCGCGCAGATCCCCGTGCCGCTGTCGCGGCAGGAGATCTCCGGCACGCTGGCCTCCTACCGGGACTACGGCCAGTTCTGCAAGAACAACGCGGGCGCGCTGCTGAACCACATGTCCACCAAGGACGTCGTGCGCGACCTCGACAAGATGCGGGCCGCGGTCGGCGATCAGAAGCTGACCTTCGTCGGCTTCTCGTACGGGACCCTGATCGGGTCGACGTACACGTCGATGTTCCCGAAGCAGAGCCGGGCGATCGTCATCGACGGCAACGTCGACCCGGCGCTGCGCACCAGCGACGGCGTGCAGTACGACCGTGAGCGGGCCCGCGGGTTCGAGATCTCCCTGGACGGTTTCCTGCGCAAGTGCGCGCAGGTCGGTCCGAAGTGCTCGTTCAGCTCGGGCACGCCGCGGGAGAAGTTCGACGAGATCCGCGACTACCTGCGCCAGCAGCCGATCAAGCTGCCGGACGGCAGCAGCTACGACATCAACGCGTTCACCAGCACGGTCTCCGGTGTGCTGTACTCGCCGACGTCGTTCCCGCCGCTGGCCGACGATCTGCAAGCGCTGTACAACGTCGTCCACCCGCCGGCAGCGCAGACGCAGACGGCGCAGGCCGTCGAGCTGAAGGTGCTGAAGTCGGGGGCGAACGGGCGCGCGGACGTGGACCCGGACAGCCCGTACACCGGTGACGACTCCTACTTCGCCGTGAACTGCTCGGACAAGAAGATCACGGTCAAGCAGGAGAAGGTGCCCGAGATCGCCGCGAAGTGGGAGAAGGAATCGCCCACCTTCGGTCGCTACCAGGCGTTCTCGGACGTGGCGGGCTGCCCGGTGTGGCCCGCGAAGAAGCCGGACGTCTACCGCGGCCCGTGGCAGGCCAAGACCGACACCCCGGTGCTGGTCGTGGGCAACTACTACGACCCGGCGACCCAGTATCTGTTCGCGAAGCGGATGGCCGACGAGCTGGGCAACGCCCGGCTGCTCTCGGTCGACGCCTTCGGGCACTGCATCCTGGGTGACTCGCTCGGCGTGGACAAGGCCACGGCCGACTACCTGATCGACCTGAAGGTTCCGGCCAACGGCCAGGTGTTCCAGCCGAACGTCCAGCCGTTCGAAACCACCGCCTGACACTCAGGCACGTAACCACGAAGGCCACCGTCTCCGCGGTGGCCTTCGTGGCGTTTCGGGACCGGTCCCGAGCATCCGGCGCTACGTTCTCGGCGGGGAGGGCCGGATGTCCCGGGGCGAGATTCTCGCCCTGGTCGTCCGGGTGGGTGACCAGGGCACCGGCCGACACCGCCGGTGCACCTGGCACCTCTCCGGGGACCGGAAATCCCGTTCACCGCGGTGTGCCGTCCGTGGTCGTGGGCTACCGGCGAGACGCTCCTGCCGGTGTCAGACGTTGACGCTCGCGTAGGCGTCCAGCCCGTAGTTCGTGGCGTACGCGTTCTCGACCCCGACCAGCAGGTCGACGATCTCGAAGTAACGGTCCCAGAACGGCGTCTCGCGCAACGCCTCGACGAGCAGCTGGTAGGAGTGGTGGTCGTCGGCTTCCCACACCCACACGTCGGTCACTCGCGCGGAGTAGAACTCGGTGTCGAAGAACCGCGACCGGACTCCCTTCACCTTGCTTTCGATGGCCGGGAGGACTTCGGTCTTGAAGGACTCGACCCGCTGTTCGACGGTGAGGCCGAGCCATTCGGGGGTGGTCTTCACCAGCATGAACGCGGTCACTGCGGACATGGTGTTCCTTCCTTTCAGGCGTAGGCGCCGGCTTCGATGTCCTCGACCAGTGTCGGTCCGAACGGGGCCCACTTGAGCAGTTCGCGGGTGCGCTCATTGGACGCGGTCATGTCCAGTGAGAAGAACCTGCCGACGAAACCGAAGTGCTCACCGGCGTTCTCCGGCGGCACGGACACCACCGGGACGTCGAGCGTCCGCCCGATGGTCTCGGCGATTTCCTTGGTCGTGACGGCTTCTTCGGCGACGGCGTGGAGAAGCGAGCCGGTGGGCGCGCCCTCCAGCCCCAGGCGCACGAGGCGGGCCGCGTCGGTGCGGTGGATCGCCGCCCACGACGCGGTGCCGTCACCGAGGTAGCCGGAAACGCCGTGCTTGCGTGCTGCCGCGACGAGCGCGGCGACGAAGCCGTGGTCGCCGGCGCCGTGGACCGAAGGCGCGAAGCGGGCGCTGATTACCCGCATGCCCTTCTCGGCGTACTCGAGGGCGAGGTTTTCCGCGCCGCCGCGATGCGAGTCGGGCCCGACGGCGGGGGAGAGGTCGGTCTCGATGGCGGGGCGCCCGGTGGCCAGGGTCGAGAGCCCCGCTGCGAGAACGAAGGCCCGGCCTGTCCCGGTCAGCGCGTCGGCGAAGGTCTGGACCGCGGCACGCTCGGCCCGGTTGGACTCGGCGGGGTTGCCCCAGTCGTGTTTGTTCGCCAGGTGGAGGACGGCCTCGGCTTCCTCGGCGCCCGCGCGGAGGCCGTCGAGATCGTCCAGGTCGCCGCGACGGACCCGGGCGCCCTTTCGTTCCAGCGTGACCGCGGAGCCGTCGGAGCGGGCGAGGCCGGTGACCTCGTGCCCGGCGTCGAGCAGCTCGTCCACGACGGCCGAGCCGATCCAGCCGGTCGCTCCGGTGACGAATACGTGCATGGGAGTTACTCCTTCTCTGAGGTGGTGCGGGAAAGGCGTGATTGCAGGACGACGAGCGCCCCGAGGACGAGCACACTCACGCCGATGACCCGCAGGGCCGTGCTCGTACTGGTGACGAACGCGGAAATCACTTCGGGCGAGCGCCCGGGGGCCGTGGCCAGGGCTTGCGCCACGGTGTGCGGATCGTGGGCCGCGCGGACGTCGGCGGGCAGCGCCGCGACGAACCGCCCGGTGAGGACGGTGCCGATGACCGCTACGCCGAGCGCGCTGCCGAACTCACGGGTGGTGGCCTGGAGACCTGCGCCGACGCCGGCCTGGGCCGGTGGCAGCGAACCGGAGATCGCGGCGGACAGCGTCGGAAGGGCCAGCGTGACACCGACGCCGGTCACCACGAGCCAGGCCGCGTAGACCGGATACGGCGTCGAAGCGTCGCTTGTGGACAGTCCGACGAGGCCGCAGCCGCAGAAGACGAACGCGATGGCGACGGTGGCGTCGACGCCGGCGCGCCGGACCAGCTCGCCCACGTGCCGCGCGCCGAGGATGACCGGGACGGTCAGCGGGATGATCCCCAGCCCGGTGGCCAGGACGCTGAATCCCTTGCCGTATTGCAGGAAGGACGCGTTGACGTAGAACAGCGCGAACATCCCGAAGAAGATGGCGGTCATGCCGAGGCAGGCGCTGCGCAGCGCGGGCACGCGGAACAACCGGGGATCGAGCAGCGGGTGCTCGGCTTTCAGCTCCACGAAGGTCCACACGGCGAAGAGCACGACAGAACCGGCGAACCCGGCCAGGACGATCGGGCTGCCCCAGCCCTTTTCGGGTCCTTCGACGATGCCGAGCAGCAACGCGACCGACGCGCCGACGAGCAGGGCGGCGCCGAGCGGGCTGAGCGGGCGGTCGTGCCTCGCGGACACCGGCGCGATGCGGGCGACGAGCGCGGCGAGCACCAGCGAGAGCGGGACGGCGGCCGCGAACAGCCAGCGCCACGATCCACCGGACAGCACCGCGCCGCCGCCGACGTTCCCGACGACACCGCCGATCCCGGTCATCGACGCCCAGGTCGCGATCGTCACGCCCTTGCGTCCGGCGGGCACGGCGTGCAGCAGGACGGCGAGCGTGTTGGGCAGGACGGCGGCGGCCCCGATCCCGGTGATCGCCCGGCCCGCCAGCAGGACGGGCACGTTCGGCGCGACCGTCGACAGCAGCGCGCCGGCCGCGAACAGCGCCAGACCGGCGAGCAGGACGCCCTTGCGGCCGAAGCGATCCCCGGCGGCGCCACCGGGGATCACCAGACAGGCGAAGAAGACGACGTAGGTGTCGACGATCCAGATCAGCGCCGACGCGGACGGGTGGAGGTCGCTCGCGGCCAGCATCGGGACGGCGAGGTTGATCGCGGCGACCATCCCGACCACGAGCACGACACAGGCGCACATGGCGGCCAGCAGGCCGCGTCGCGAGACCGGGCGGCTCGCCGCCGCCGCGGGATCGTCGCGGAGTTGAAGTCGGAGTGGCATGTCCGCAAAGCTATTGACCAGTGCGATGTTCGTGCCACGCAACTTTGACAAAGACTAGTTGCGTACGATGCAACTATGGCCGATCAGCTGGACCTGAACCTTCTGCGGGTGTTCGACGCGTTGCTGCGCGAAGGCAGCGTGACGGCGGCCGCCGAGCGACTGCACCTGTCGATCCCGGCGGCGAGCCGAGCGCTGGGCCGGTTGCGGCGGGCGATGGGGGATCCGATCCTGGTGCGCGCCGGCCGGGGGATGGTGCCGACGCCGTTCGCGCTCCGGACGGCGCCGCGTGTCCGGTCACTGCTCGACGAGGCGTCCGCCCTCATCAGCGCCGACCGCGACCTGGCGATCGGCGACCTCGAACGCACCTTCACCATCCGCATCAACGACGGCGTCGCCGCGACACTGACGACCGCCGCCGTCGAGGCGACCGCCGCCGTCGCGCCGGGTGTGGTCTTGCGCTTCGTGGCCGAAGGCAGCGAGAGCACCGAGGCGTTGCGGGACGGTTCGGTGGATCTGGACATCGGCGCCGGCGACGTCACCGCTCCCGACATCCGCTCGATGCCGCTGTACCGCGAGCGCGTGGTCGGGATCGTCCGGGCGGACGGTCCGCTCGGTGACAAGCGGTACCCGACGCTGGCGCAGCTGTGCCGCTATCCCCACGTTTCCGCTTCCCGGCGCGGCAGGGGCAGGGGACCACTCGACGACGTGCTCGAAGCGGCCGGTCTCCAGCGCCGCGTCGCGGCGGTCGTCCCCACGTCCGCCGTCGCCGCTTTCCTGGTCTCGTCGAGCGACTACATCGGACTCGTCCCCTCGCGGCTCGCCGAGCGGTACGGCCGGTCGCTCGGCCTCCGCTGGTTCCCGATCCCCGCGGATCTCCCGGAGATCGAAGTCTGCCTGCTCTGGCACGCGCGACTCGACGCCGATCCGGCCCAGCGCTGGCTGCGCGACACGATCCGCGACGCGTTCGACGGACGGTGGTACAGTCCCGAAGGTTGATCATCACCGATCGAGTACGAAAGCGAGGTGAGCGGCACATGCCGGAAGACAGTTCTGGAACGACCGGACGTGGTCGCCGTTCACCCCTGTGCGCGGTGCGCTGACCTTTTCCGGTCTCCTTTCCCTGTCTGGCCTTGTGTACGCACGCCAGAAAAGAGCCGGAATCATGAACACCTTCGAAATGCTGCTCAGGGTCGGCACCGGCGTCGGTTTGGGCGCCGTCATCGGCATCGAGCGCCAGTACCGCGCCCGGATGGCCGGACTCCGCACCAACGCCCTCGTCGCCGTCGGCGCCACCCTGTTCGTCCTGTTGTCCGCCCACGGTTTCGGCGGGCTGAACACCAGCGGTGACGCGGACCCGACACGGGTCGCCGCGCAGATCGTCTCCGGGATCGGGTTCCTCGGCGCCGGGGTGATCCTGCGGGACGGGCTGAACGTCCGCGGGCTCAACACCGCCGCCACGCTGTGGTGCTCCGCGGCCGTCGGATCCCTTGCGGGAGCGGGACTTTACGTCGTCGCGCTCGCCGGGACCGCGGTGATCGTCGGGGTCAACGTGCTGCTGCGCCCGCTCGGCCGCGTCGTCGACCGCCGTCCGGAGAACCGGGACGAATGCCCGGAGCAGGAAGAGCCCGAGCGGGCTTAGCCCCAGAGACCTGGGTGGGTGAGCGCGGAGACGTGACACGCGTGATCAGAGAGCGATCTCGCGTGTTTGAAGGCGGATCTCACGTGCTTGGGGACGGATCTCGTGAGTTCCGCCGCCAACCACGCGAGATCCGGCTTCAAGCACGCGAGTTCGGTGCCGCGTCACGACCCGGCCAGGAAGTCCAGCAATATCTCGGAGAACTCGGCCGGTTTCTCCAGGTTGATCATGTGCGCGACCCCGGGGACGACGAGTTTCCGGGCGTCGCGCGCCTCGCTTTCGATCCGGTCGGCGATCTCGATGATGTCCGAAGAATCCAGATCACCCACCAGCGTCAACGTGTGCGGCGTCAGCTCACCGACCCGCTCGACGGCCCGCAGTTCGTCCATCAGCATGAAGCCGCTGCCGCGGTGCCGGGTGATCGTCTCCGTGTACATCTCCTGGCATCGCCGCCGGACGTCCTGGTCGACGACTCCCGGGGCACGGTGCTGACCGTCCACCCACATCCGCAGGATGCCTTCGATGGCGGCGGGCAGGTCACCCCGGGCGCCCGCCTCCTCGACTTTCTTGTTCTGCTCCAAGACGAAGGGGTCCTTCGTCACCATCGCGCTCAGACCGGTCGCCACGAGGACGAGATTCTCGACGAGGTCCGGATACGCCACCGCGATCCGCCCGCCGCTGGACAGCCCGGCCAGTGAGGCGCGGGGGAGTTCCAGCGCGATCAGCAGCGCGCGGAGGTCGTCGTGATGCCTGAACCGTTCAGTCGGCGTGGAGGACTCGCCGTGTCCGCGCGCGTCGTACCGGATGGCGGTGTGGTGCCGTTCGAGCGCCGTCATCTCGGTGTCCCACATCCGGGAATCGAGCATCCCGCCGTGCAGCAGGACGACCGGATCGCCCTCCCCGCGGAGCTCGTACGCCAATTCGCCGTTCTCGACCTGAATTCTCCCCCTCGGCATATCCCCAAGGTACCGAAAAACACGAAAGGCCCCTTTCCTCGAAGTGCGGGGAAAGGGGCCTTTCGTGCGCGATACCTACGCCTGGGTCATCTTCCGCAGGACGTACTGCAGGATGCCGCCGTTGCGGTAGTAGTCCGCCTCACCCGGGGTGTCGATGCGGACGTCCGCGTCGAACTCCACCTTGGTGCCGTCGGTCTTCGTCGCGGTGACGTGGACCGTGCGCGGGGTCTCGCCGTCGTTCAGCTTCGTGATGCCCGAGATGTCGAACGTCTCGGTGCCGTCGAGGCCGAGCGACGAGGCCGACTCGCCCGCCGGGAACTGCAGCGGGATGACGCCCATGCCGATCAGGTTCGACCGGTGGATGCGCTCGAACGACTCGGTGATCACCGCGCGCACGCCCAGCAGGCGCGTGCCCTTGGCTGCCCAGTCACGCGACGAACCGGAGCCGTACTCCTTGCCGCCCAGGACGACCAGCGGGATGTCCTGCGCCGCGTAGTTCTGCGCCGCGTCGTAGATGAACGACTGCGGGGCGTCGTCCTGGGTGAAGTCGCGGGTGTAGCCGCCCTGCACGTCGTCCAGCAGCTGGTTGCGCAGCCGGATGTTCGCGAAGGTGCCGCGGATCATGACCTCGTGGTTGCCGCGACGCGAGCCGTAGGAGTTGAAGTCCTTCTTCTCCACGCCGTGCTCGGTCAGGTACTGCGCGGCCGGGGTGCCCGGCTTGATCGCGCCGGCGGGGGAGATGTGGTCGGTGGTGACCGAGTCGCCCAGCTTCGCCAGCACGCGCGCGCCGGAGATGTCGGTGACCGCCGACGGCTCCGCCTTCATGCCCTCGAAGTACGGGGGCTTCCGGACGTAGGTGGACTCCGCGTCCCAGTCGAAGGTCTTGCCCTCGGGGGTCGGCAGCGACTTCCACCGCTCGCCGCCGTCGAAGACGTCGGCGTAGTCCTTGGTGAACATCTCCTGCGTGATCGCGTAGTCGATGGTCTCCTGGATCTCCTTGGCCGACGGCCAGATGTCCTTCAGGAAGACGTCGTTGCCGTCGGTGTCCTGGCCGAGCGGCTGGTTCTCGAAGTCGAAGTCCATCGTGCCGGCGAGCGCGTACGCGATGACCAGCGGCGGCGACGCGAGGTAGTTCATCTTCACGTCGGGGTTGATGCGGCCTTCGAAGTTCCGGTTGCCCGAGAGCACCGAAACCGCGGTGAGGTCGTTCTCCTGGATCGCCGCGGAGATCTCGTCCGACAGCGGGCCCGAGTTGCCGATGCAGGTGGTGCAGCCGTAGCCGACCAGGTGGTAGCCCAGCTTCTCCAGGTACGGCCACAGGTTGGCCTTGGTGTAGTAGTCCGTGACGACCTGCGAACCCGGCGCCATCGAGGTCTTGACCCACGGCTTGACCGAGAGACCCTTGTCGACCGCGTTCCGCGCGAGCAGCGCCGCGCCGAGCATGACCGACGGGTTGGAGGTGTTGGTGCAGGAGGTGATCGAGGCGATCACCACGGCGCCGTGGTCGAGGATGAACTCGCCGCGGTCCGAGGTGCTGACCTTGACCGGGTTGGTCGGGCGGCCGCTGTGGCCGTTCGCCGCCGACTGGACCTCGACCGCGTCCTCGTCCTTGAAGGAGAGGGCGGCGGGGTCGCTGGCCGGGAAGGTCTCCTCGACGCTCTCGTCCACGTTGGTGTGCGGGGCCTGCTCGCCGCCGACGTAGTCGTGGATCGACTTGCGGAACGAGTTCTTCGCGTCGGTGAGCTCGATGCGGTCCTGCGGGCGCTTCGGGCCGGCGATCGACGGGACGACCGTCGACAGGTCCAGCTCGATGTACTCGGAGTACTCCGGCTCGTGCGACGGGTCGTGCCAGAGGCCCTGCTCCTTGGCGTACGCCTCGACGAGCGCGACCTGCTCCTCGGAGCGGCCGGTGAGCTTGAGGTACCGGACGGTCTCGTCGTCGATCGGGAAGATCGCCGCGGTGGAACCGAACTCCGGGCTCATGTTGCCGATGGTGGCGCGGTTGGCCAGCGGCACCGCGCCGACGCTCTCGCCGTAGAACTCGACGAACTTGCTGACCACACCGTGCTTGCGCAGCATCTCGGTGATGGTGAGCACGACGTCGGTGGCGGTCACGCCGGTCGGGATCTCGCCGGTGAGCTTGAAGCCCACGACGCGCGGGATGAGCATGGAGACCGGCTGGCCCAGCATGGCCGCCTCGGCCTCGATGCCGCCGACGCCCCAGCCCAGCACGCCCAGGCCGTTGACCATGGTGGTGTGCGAGTCGGTGCCGACGCAGGAGTCGGGGTACGCCTGGCCGTTGCGGGACATCACCGTGCGCGCGAGGTGCTCGATGTTGACCTGGTGCACGATGCCGGTGCCCGGCGGGACGACCTTGAACTCGTCGAAGGCGCCCTGGCCCCAGCGCAGGAACTGGTAGCGCTCGCGGTTGCGCTCGTACTCGATCTCGACGTTGCGCTCGAACGCGTCGGCGCGGCCGAAGACGTCGATGATGACCGAGTGGTCGATGACCAGCTCGGCGGGCGCCAGCGGGTTGACCTTGTCCGGGTCGCCGCCGAGGTCGGTGACGGCCTCGCGCATGGTGGCGAGGTCGACGACGCAGGGCACGCCGGTGAAGTCCTGCATGATCACGCGGGCGGGCGTGAACTGGATCTCGATCGACGGGTCGGCACTCGCGTCCCAGTTGCCGAGCGCGCGGATGTGGTCGGCGGTGATGTTCGCGCCGTCCTCGGTCCGCAGCAGGTTCTCGAGCAGGATCTTCAAGCTGTAGGGAAGGCGCTTGGAGCCCTCGACCTTGTCCAGGCGGAACACCTCGTAGGAGGCGTCGCCGACCTTCAGCGTGTCTTTGGCGCCGAAGCTGTCCTTGCTGGCAGGTGCTGTCACTTCTTACTCCAGTGGCGGGTCAGTTCGGTGTGGTTCTCCGGGCCGTTCGGGCGGGCCCGGAGCGAGTGTTGCGCACCCCCACCGTAAGTCCGGACCCGGGATGGCACACCTCGTTCGTCCCTTCAAACAGTACGCCTGTACTTTTTGGCTGGCAACCCGACACGCGGGTAGGGAACGTCTCATCGACCTGCGGCCGTTCGAGTGACAAAACGATCGTCTGTTCGTCCCCCGTTGAGGGGAAATGGTGCCTACGGTGTGTAAGTTCCTGGTGGTGCTTCTGGTAATGCTGTGACTGCAGTGGCACAGTGAGCTCGAAGTTCAAGATCAGGAGGTGGGTGGATCGTGCGTGGTGAAGCCGGGTCTGGGGCCGGCGCCCGCCGTGGCGCGACCATCGGCGCGTGGGGGATCGCCCTGTTGCTCGGGGTGACGGGTACCGCCATCGCGGTACCGCCGCCCCCGCCGAATCCCAGCGACTCCGAAATCAACTCCAGCAAGGCCGACGCCAACGCCAAGGCGGGCGACGTCGGCAGGCTCACGAACCAGCTTGCCCAGGCCGAGTCGAAGCTCGCTCAGCTCAACGACGACGTCGAGCTGAAGATGGAAGAGGCCAACAAGGCCAGGGTCGACGCGGACGCCGCGCAGGACGAAGCCGCGCAGGCCGACCGCGAGGCACAGTCCGCGCGCACCGAGTCCGACGCCGCGCAGGCGACCATCGACAAGGCCCGCGCCGACCTCGACAAGTTCGCCGCCGCCAGCTTCCAGCAGGGCAGCACCATCGGTTCGGTGTCGGCGTACCTCACCGCCGACAGCCCCAAGGAACTGCTCGGCCGCGCGCAGATGCTCGACGCGGTCGGCGGCAGCAGGCTCAACGCGCTCGACACGATGAAGCGCGCGCAGACGGAGAAGTCCAACAAGGACGCGACGGCGCGCAAGAAGCAGGAGATCGCGCAGGAGCGCAAGCGCGCGGCGGAGGCCGCCAAGCACGAAGCAGACAACGCGCAGAGCGCCGCGCAGCACGCGCAAGACACCCAGGCCGCGCAGAACGAGAAGCTCGAAGCCGACAAGACGAGCGTCGAGAAGCAGCTCTTCGAGGCGCAGCAGAAGGTCAGCGGCCTGCAAGGGCAGCGGCAGCGCTACGACGACTGGAAGGCGCAGAAGGCCCGCGAAGACGAGGAGCGCGCTCGCCAGGCCGCGCTCGCCGCGTCACGGCCCAGCCAAGGTCAAGGCGGCGGTGGCCGTCCGTCGAGCAGGCCGGTCCAGTCGGCGCCCGCCGGGGCTAGCGTCGAGGCGGCGGTCCAGCGGGCACTGTCGCAGCTGGGACTTCCGTACGCGTGGGGCGGTGGCAACACCTCCGGTCCGACACGCGGTATCCGCGACGGCGGCGTCGCCGACCGCTACGGCGACTACAACAAGATCGGCTTCGACTGCTCCGGTCTGATGATCTACGCGTTCGCCGGGGTGCGGGCGCTCCCGCACTACAGCGGATACCAGTACAACGCCGGGCGGCGGGTGCCGCTTTCCCAGATGCGCCGCGGCGACATGCTCTTCTGGGGCGGTGGCGGGGGCATCCACCACGTCGCGATGTACCTCGGGAACGGGCAGATGGTCGAGGCGCCGCAGTCCGGTCTGCGCGTCCGGGTCGCGCCGGTCCGCTACGGCGGCATCATGCCCTACGCGGCCCGCCTGATCGGCTAGACGTGACTTACGCGGGGATCGTGCTGGCGGGCGGCGCCGCGCGCCGCCTGTCCGGTGTGGACAAACCCGCGCTCCCCGTCGGCGGGAAACCGTTGCTGGCCAGGGCTCTGGCGGCGCTCGCGGAAGCGGATCCGGTGATCGTCGTCGGTCCCGAACGGCCGGGCTTCGGCGACGTGCTGTGGACGCGGGAGTCCTCGCCCGGGACGGGGCCGGTGGCCGCGCTGGCGGCCGGTCTCGTGTTGGTGCGCTCGGAGATAGTCGTCGTGCTGGCCGGTGATCTCGCCGGGGTCCGGTCGTCCACTGTGGATCGTCTGGTGGGTTCGCTCGGTGCCGCGTCCGGCGCCGTGCTGGTCGACGACGCGGGGGAGCGGCAGTGGCTGCTCGGCGCCTGGCGGGTGGAGGCGCTGCGCGGGGCCCTGCCGGAGACCGTCGAGAACGCGTCGTTGCGGCGGACGCTGGGCGGGCTGGAGATCGTCGAAGTGCCCGGTGAACCGGGGGAGAGCGACGACATCGACACGCCGGAGGACCTCGACCGCTGGTCGCGGTGAATCCCCTTCACAGCCGTCATACCGCTGATCGGGTTGGCTACCTTCACGAACGGCTGTGTCACCGACCACTACGGTCACATCCGGACGGAATAACGCAAGCGGGGAACACAGGAGGCACGAGTGACCGAGCCCGGCTACGCCGACGGCGCGCAGCAGCAGCCCGGAACGCCGGCGCGGGACGCCCAGTTGCTGGAGCGGACCGTGTTCGAGGTCAAGCGGATCATCGTCGGCCAGGACAGGCTGGTCGAGCGGATGCTGGTCGGCCTGCTGGCCAGGGGGCACCTCCTCCTCGAAGGCGTCCCCGGCGTCGCGAAGACCCTCGCCGTGGAGACCTTCGCGCGCGTGGTCGGCGGCTCGTTCTCGCGTGTGCAGTTCACCCCGGACCTGGTCCCCGCCGACATCCTCGGCACCCGGATCTACCGCCAGGGCGCCGAGCGGTTCGACGTCGAACTCGGCCCGGTGGTGGCGAACTTCGTGCTCGCCGACGAGATCAACCGCGCGCCGGCGAAGGTGCAGTCGGCGATGCTCGAAGTGATGGCCGAGCGGCACGTGTCGATCGGCGGCCAGACCTTCCCGATGCCCGACCCGTTCCTCGTGCTCGCCACGCAGAACCCGATCGAGAACGAGGGCGTGTACCCGCTGCCCGAGGCGCAGCGCGACCGGTTCCTGTTCAAGATCGTCGTCGAGTACCCGACCGCCGAGGAAGAGCGCGAGATCATCTACCGGATGGGCGTCACCCCGCCCACTCCGCAAGAGGTGCTGAGCCCGGCCGAGCTGGTCCGGCTCCAGAACGTCGCTTCGCAGGTCTTCGTGCACCACGCGCTGGTCGACTACGTCGTCCGCCTCGTGCTCACCACCCGTACGCCGAACGACCACGGCCTCGCCGACGTCGCAGGCTGGGTGTCCTATGGCGCTTCGCCGCGTGCCAGCCTCGGCATCATCGCCGCGGCTCGCGCGCTGGCCCTGATCCGCGGCCGCGACTACGTGCTGCCGCAGGACGTAGTCGACGTCGTTCCGGACGTGCTGCGTCACCGGCTCGTGCTGTCCTACGACGCGCTGGCCGACGGCGTGCCCATCGACCACATCATCACGCGGGTGTTGCAGACCGTGCCGCTGCCGCAGGTCTCGGCCCGTCCGCAGGGCGGCGCCGGGCAGGGCGTTCCGGCCGGCGCACCCGTCAGGTAAGGAATTCGCGTGAAGAACGAGAAGGGCGAACGTCCTTCCTGGGCACCGCCGATCCTCCGCGGGGAGCGGATGGAGGCGGGCCTGCGCACACTCGAACTCGACGTGCGCCGTCGTCTCGACGGCCTGCTGCAGGGCAACCACCTCGGCCTGGTGCCGGGGCCGGGGTCGGAACCGGGGGAGGCCCGGCCGTACCAGCCCGGTGACGACGTCCGCCGGATGGACTGGGCGGTCACCGCGCGGACGACGAGCCCGCACATCCGGGAGACGGTCGCCGACCGCGAGCTGGAGACGTGGCTGGTGGCGGACGTGTCCGCGAGCCTCGACTTCGGCACCGCGTTGTGCGAGAAGCGCGACCTGGTCGTCTGCGCGACGGCCGCGGTCGCCCACCTGACCGGCGGCGGTGGCAACCGGATCGGCGCGCTCGTCTCCAACGGGGCGGGCAGCATCACGCGTGTCCCGGCGCGCGGCGGGCTCCCGCACGCGCGGGGGCTGGTCCGCAAGATCGCCGAGACCCCGCGTGCCGAGGAAGGCGTCCGCGGGGATCTCGCCGCGGCGCTGGAGAAACTGCGCCGTCCGCCCCGCCGTCGCGGGCTCGCCGTCGTGATCTCCGACTTCCTCGGTGACACCGACTGGCAGCGCCCGTTGCGCGCGCTCGGCGGCCACCACGACCTCATCGCCATCGAAGTCCTCGACCCGCGCGACATCGACCTGCCCGACGTGGGCACCGTCGTGCTGGCCGACCCGGAGACAGGGAAACAGCGCGAAGTGCACGCTTCGGCCTTGCTGCGCAAGGAATTCGGCGCCGCGGCGCACGCTCACCGGCAGGACGTCGCGGCCGCGCTGCGCCGCGCCGGTGCCGCGCATCTGGTGCTGCGCACCGATTCGGACTGGATCGCGGACATGGTCCGGTTCGTGGTGGCCCGCAAGCGCCGCTGGTCCGGTGGTGTCGCGTGAGCCTGACCGGATTCGCCTCGCCGTGGTGGTTCCTGCTCCTGCTGGCCGTCGCCGCGGTGATCGTCGGCTACGTGCTCTCCCAGCGCGCGCGGCGCAAGCGCACCATGCGGTTCGCCAACCTGGAACTGCTGGAGAAGGTCGCGCCGAAGAGCCAGGGGTGGGTGCGGCACGTTCCCGCCATCCTGATCGTGCTCTCGCTGCTGGTGCTGACCGTCGCCCTCGCCGGGCCGACGGCCGAGCAGAAGGTGCCCCGCAACCGGGCCACCGTGATGCTGGTGATCGACACCTCGCTGTCGATGGAGGCGACCGACGTCGCCCCGACCCGGCTGAAAGCGGCCCAGGAGTCCGCGCGGTCGTTCGCGCAGAACATGACCCCGGGCGTGAACCTCGGCCTGATCTCCTTCGCGGGGACGGCGACCGTACTGGTCGCGCCGACCACCGATCGCGGCGGCGTCGTGAAGGCGATCGACAATCTGAAGCTGGCGCAGTCGACGGCCACCGGCGAAGGGATCTTCGCCGCGCTGCAGTCGATCGAGAGCTTCTCGGCGATCGTCGGCGGCGCGGAAGGCCCGCCGCCCGCCCGGATCGTCCTGATGAGCGACGGCAAGCAGACCGTTCCCGACGACCTGTACGCGCCCCGAGGCGGCTACACGGCCGCGCAGGCGGCGAAGCAGGCCCAGGTGCCGATCTCGTCGATCTCGTTCGGGACCACGCACGGCTCCGTCGACATCGACGGCAAGCCCCAGGACGTGAAGGTCGACGACGAGTCGTTGGAGGAGATCGCCCGGCTTTCCGGTGGCGACTTCTACAAGGCGGCGAGCGCGGACGAGCTGAAACGCGTGTACGACGACCTCGGCGAGCAGATCGGGTACGAGCTGAAGGACGCCGACGCGAGCAGGCCTTGGGTCATCATCGGGACCTTGGTGCTGATGATCGGCGCCGCCGCTTCGCTCTTCCTGGGGCAACGCCTGCCGTGACGCGGCTTCCGCTCATGGCTTGAGGTGGCAGCGCTCAGGGGGCCGCGAAGCCGTTCTGCCGCCAGGCCTCGTAGACGCTGATCGCCGCGGTGTTCGACAGGTTCAGCGAACGGCTCGACGGCAGCATCGGCAGCCGCACCCGATCGGTCACCTGTGGGGACTCCTGGATCTCACGCGGCAGCCCCGCCGACTCCGGTCCGAACATCAGCACGTCCCCGGGCTCGTAGGCGACGTCGGTGTGCAGCCGGGTCGCCGAAGCGCTGAACGCGAAGACGCGAGCGGGCAGCAGAGCCGACCACGCCGTGTCGAGATCCGCGTGGACGTGGACGCGGGCGAGGTCGTGGTAGTCGAGCCCGGCACGCCTCAGCTGCTTGTCCTCCAGGGTGAAACCGAGCGGTTCCACCAGGTGGAGCTCGCAGCCGGTGTTCGCGGTCAAGCGGATCGCGTTACCCGTGTTGGGCGGGATTTCGGGGCGGTAGAAAAGGATGCGGAACACGAGGGTTGATCGTCTTTCGTTCACGGTCGCTTCGCCTGAGCGCGGCCGGGTGGCCACCAAGCCGGACGAGCATGAGGCCCGCCCGTGACCATCCCACCACAGGAGGGCTTCATGCCTTCGCTCCCTCACCCCCTGTCGCGGCGTCGCTTCCTCGGTTATGGCTCCGCCGGCGCGGCCGCCGTCCTGCTGGGGACCGGTGCCTGGAACGCCGCCGGCGCGATGCCGCTGGCCAGCGGCGCCGGTGACCCGTTCACCCTCGGTGTCGCTTCGGGCGACCCGTTGCCCGGCGGCGTCGTGCTCTGGACCAGGCTCGCGCCCAAGCCCTACGAGGCCGACGGCTTCGGCGGCATGCCGCGTACGCCGGTCCGCGTCGAGTACGAGGTTTCGCTCGACGAGCGCTTCCGCGCGGTGGTCCGCCGCGGCTCCGTGGTCGCCACGCCCGAACTCGGTCACTCCGTGCACCCCGAGGTCCACGGGCTCGCACCGGACCGCGAGTACTTCTATCGCTTCCGCACCGGTGGCGTCATCTCGCCGGTCGGCCGCACCCGGACGGCGCCCGTCGCGTGGTCGTCGCCGCGCGAGCTGAACTTCGCGTTCGCGTCCTGCCAGAACTGGGAGGCCGGGCACTTCACCGCCTACGACCACATGGCGGCCGAGGACCTCGACCTGGTCGTGCACCTGGGCGACTACCTCTACGAGAGCGGCGTCACCGGGGTCGGCCGCGGCACGCCGGTGGGCCCGCAGTTCAAGGGCGAGACCTTCGACCTGGCCCGGTACCGGCTGCAGTACGCGCTCTACAAGTCCGAAGCGCCGCTGATGGCCGCGCACGCCGCCTTCCCGTGGATCCACGTCAACGACGACCACGAGGTCGAGAACAACTGGGCGGGCGACCACTCCCAGGCCGACGACGAGCCGGACCAGGACCCGGCGGTGTTCCGCCAGCGCCGCGCCCAGGCCTTCCAGGCGATGTACGAGCACCTGCCGTACCGGATCGCGCAGCTGCCGAAGGGGCCGGACGCGCGTCTGCACCGGCGGCTGAGCTACGGCACGCTGGCCGACTTCACCATGCTTGACACCCGTCAGTACCGCGACGACCAGCCGTGCGGCGACGGCCAGTCGGCGAACTGCACCGAACGGTTCGACGAGGACCGCACCCTGCTCGGCTCGGAACAGCGGAAGTGGCTGCTCGACGGCTTCTCCCGGTCCCACGCGCGGTGGCAGATCCTGGGCAACCAGGCGCCGATGGGCCAGACCGACACCGACGCGGGCGAGGCGACCAACGTCTACCTCGACCCGTGGGACGGCTACGTCGCCGACCGCGACCGCGTGCTGGCCGCGGCACAGGACCGGGGGGTGCGGAACCTGGTCGTCATCACCGGTGACCGGCACCAGAACTACGCCTGGGACCTCAAGCGGAACTTCGGCGACCCGGGTTCGCCCACCGTGGCGAGCGAGTTCGTCGGGACGTCGATCACCAGCGGCGGCAACGGCGCCGACATGACGCCCGCCGGGGAGAACCTGCTGAAGGCCAACCCGCACATGAAGTTCTTCAACAACCAGCGCGGGTACGTCCGGGTCAACGTCAACCGGCAGCGGTGGCGGAGCGACTTCCGGGTGGTGCCGTTCGTGAACACCCCCGGCGCACCGATCAGCACGCGGGCCAGCTACGTCGTCGAAGACCGGCGTCCCGGCGTTCAGTCCGCCTGAGCGGGAAGGAGGGCGGCGTACACCTCGCGCACCGCCGCGGGTGGCGCCGCCTTCTTGAGCGTCGCGGGATCGACGAAGACGTAGCGGGTCGTCACTTCCGTGCACAGGTCGCCGCCGCGGGTGATCTCGAAATCGATGATCATCGATGTCGTGCCCAGATGATTCAGGAACACGGCGACGACCAGTTCGTCGTCGTAGCGGCAAGGCGCGCGGTAGCGGAGGTTCGATTCGGCGACGACGACGTCGACACCGTGCGCCAGTGCTTCTTCGTGGGAGCCGAAAAGGGTCTTCTCGACTTCGAACGTGGCCATGTCGACGTAGGCGAGGTAGTTCGCGTTGAAGACGATGCCCTGCCCGTCGCATTCGTGGTAGCGCACGCGCAGCGGCATTTCGACGATCGGTTTCCGTGGCTCCGTCACGGTTCCCAACCTACGTGAAGGCCGCCTTCCCCTGCCCGGGAAAGCGGCCTTCACGGGGCTCAATCGATGAAGTCGATGTTCGGGTAGCGCGGCGATTCGCGGTCGAACATGTGCTTGTCCCGTCCGCGAAGGTGCAGATCGAAGAACGCGCCGATGTACTCCCGTTGCGCGGCCAGCGACCGGCGGGGATCGATGGTGCCGATGACCGCCTCCCGCTTCTCCGGGGTCACTCGCGAACCCAGCTGCGGGACGACGACCTGCAGATCGCTGTACGCCATGTGGGTACTGCCACCACGCAGGAGCAGGTCCCGTTTCCAGCCGCGCTGGTTGGCCCAGAAATCCGCCCAGCTCCGGTCGAATTCGGGATGCCGGTGGGTGTGTTCGAGCGGTTTCCCGTCCGGGCCGATCCCTTCGGCGCCCATCAGCATGAACGGCCGATCCAGGCCGCGTTTCGTGACCTCGCCCGGTACATAGGGGCTCCCGGGCGGATAGCCGAACGCGGTCGCCATCGCGCCGTCCAGGTTGATCCCGGCGTCGATCCGGCGGTCCTGCACCATCGTTTCACCGGAGGTGAACCCGCCGTAGGAATGCCCGTAGGCGCCGACGCGGGACAGGTCGAGCGACCGGCCGAGATCGCGGGGGAGCGGCCGGTTCTCCGCGTCCGGGTTCTGGCCGCGGGCGAGCTTGCCGAGCTGGTCGAGAACGAAGCGGGTGTCGCCGACCCGCGCGTCGAGCGCCTTCTTCATGAACTCGGGGCCTTCACCCCCGCTCACCGCGGTTTCCAGCCGTCCGCCGGGGAACTCGACGGCCGCGCTCTCGTAGGTGTGCGAGAGCGAGACGACGACGTACCCGCGGCTCGCCAGGTCGTCGACGAGCGCCGTGTAGGTCTCCCGCGGACCGCCGAAGCCGGGGGAGAAGAGCGCGACCGGCTTCGGCGCGCCGTGCGCGGCGGGAACGCCGACCTCGGCGTTGCGCTTCGCCGATTTCCAGTCGATGGAGCCCGCCGGGAGATCGAGGTAGTCCTTGCCCGCCAGCACCTGGTCGACGACGGAACCCATGGCGGGAGTGAGCCAAGGCGCGCGCGGCCCGTGGGCGGACCGGTCGGCCGGGTAGGTGACGGTGACCATGACCTCCCGGCGCCGTTCCGGTTTCCACGGATCGGGGCGGGCGTTGTCGACCAGGTGGAGGTCGGTGGTGCCGACGTCGTAGTGGCCGGTGAGGGCGGGTGCGGTGAGTTCGACTTGCTGCGCCGCGACGGCGGGGGCGGCCGTGGCCAGGCCACCGGCGAGGGCGAGGCCCGCGACCAGCGCCGAACCCCGCACCACCCTGGTGTGTCTCGATGACACTGCTGGTGTCCTTCCGGATCGGGGCGGCCGGGTGGGCCGCCTGTTTCCGACCCTGGCAGTGCCTCGGTGCCACGCGCATCACTCTGGAGATTGAGCCGGACTCATCCGTGAAGGGCACGATAAGCCGAGGCGGCCCCAGGGTGCAGCGGCACTTTGCCGGTGCCGATCAGCGTCCGGACGTCGAGGAACTGGGTCCCGACGGCGGGCGCCGGGACGAGGTCGGCGGCGTGCGCGGCCAGCACCCGCGCGACGGCGGCCGCCGCGTCGTCGGGCAGGGAAGGTGCCGCGAGCAGCAGGTTCGCGACGCCGATAGTCCGTAGTTCCCCGACCCCTTGGTAGGCCTGCGCCGGGACGTGGACCTGGTCGTACACCGGGCCGTAGCCCGCGCGCAGGGCGGGAAGGTGCGCGTCGAGCGGGAGAAGCGTTATCGGGGTAGTGCGATTCAGGTCACTGAGCGCGGGCGTCGGGATCCCGCCGGACCAGAACAGGGCGTCGACCTCATGCGCGACCAGCGCGTTGATCGCCTCTCCGAGGAGGAGGTTCCTGGCGTGCACCGGGATTTCCGCACGGGCGAACAACCGCGTGCTGAACACCGCGACGCCGGATCCGCTCGCGCCCATCGCCACCGGCCGTCCGGCCAGATCGGCAAGGGACCGCACGCGGCCGTCGGCCCGGACCACCAGCTGGTGGTAGTTCTCGTAGACGCGGCCGATGGCCGAGAACGCGATCGGGACGGAAAACGGCTCCGCTCCGGCGAACGCGGACTCGGAGACGTCGCCGAGGACGAGCCCGAGATCGGCCCGGCCGTCGCGTAGCCGTCGCAGGTTCTCGACGCTGGCCTCGGTCTCGACGGCCGTCGCGCGCAGCCGCGGTTCCGCCCGGTTGAGCTGCTGGGCCAGCAGTTCGGCGAAGGCGAGGTAGAACCCGCCGCTCTCGCCCGCCGCGATGACGATCTCGCGTTCCGGGCCCTGGTAGCCCGACATCGAACAGCCCGCGAGCGTGGCCAGCCCGGAGAGTCCCGCGAGGAGCGCGGTGCGCCTGGTGACGGTCACGGTGCACCGCCTGCCACGAGCGGGAGTTCGACGCGGACTTCGAGTCCGTGCGGCTCGGCTTCGCGCAGTTCGAGTTTCCCGCCCCGGGCGAGCACGTGCTGGCTCGCGATCGCGAGTCCGAGGCCCGTCCCGCGTGGCGCGCCGTCGCCCCCGGCTCGCCAGAATCGTTCGGTCGCGCGTTCGCGGTCCTCTGTGGACAGTCCAGGACCGTTGTCGGACACGAAAAGCGTGGCGGTCGTGTCGCCGCTTTCGTAGCCGGTGGTGATGGTGGCGCCCCGGCCGGCGTAGTGCACCGCGTTGTCCAGCAGGACGTCGAGCACTTGGGCCAGTTCGCTTTCCGAGCACCGCACGGGCACCGGTTGGTCGTGGCATTCCGGCGCCGCGAGGTCGACTCCCGCGTCGTCGGCCGACGGGCGCCATGCGTCGACCCGTTCGGCCAGCACCGCCGGGAGGTCGCAGGGTTCGTCGCCGGATTCACCCGCGGCGAGCCGGGTCGCGGCGCTTTCGGCGAGTGCCAGCGCGAGCAGCCCGTCGAGCAGGGACTCCAGGCGTTCGACCTCCGCGACGGTCGCCCGGTACGCCCGCTGGCCGTCGCCGTCGACCTGAGCGGCCAGGGAATCCACCCGCAAGCGCAAGGCCGCCATGGGATTCCGCAGCTGGTGCGACGCGTCCGCGACGAGCCGCCGCTGCTGTTCGGACGCCTCGACGACGGCGTCGGACATCCGGTTGAACGACGTCGCGAGCGAACGCAGCTCCTTCGGCCCGGCCCGGTCGGGGACCTGGGCGCGATGTCCTTCGGTCACCGCCTGCACCCCGGTCTCCAGTTCGTGCAGCGGCCGGACCATCCAACGGGCCAGGAGGACCGCGAGCAGCACGAACACCGCCGCGACCAGTACCGCGCCCGCCACGATCGCCGCCCAGCTCGTGGCTACGCCGGCCGCCGCCGTGGTCACCGACGCGCGGAGCACGACCACCCCGACCACCCGCGTCCCGGTGCCGACAGGGCGGGCGAAGTAGACCGGATCCGCCGACCACGGGCTGAGCTGTTCGGGTCCCTTCGCGGGCTGGTTGCGCAGGGCGGACTCGACGAGCGAGCGCACGACGGGCTCCGCGGCCGTCATCCCGCCCGTTTCGACCAGCGGCAGTCCCCGCGCGTCGACCACCACGACGGCCTCGCCGTATAACGACGAATACCGTGCGGCGTCGGCCGCCAGCGTGGTCGCGTCGTCGGCGTCGACGGCCTGCTGGGCGAGGACGACGAACCGGTCGACGTCGGCGTTGCGGGCGATGACCAGCTGCTGGGTCCGCTGCGCGGCGGTCGACCCGAACAGCGGGATCGCGAAAGCGGCGACCACGGTCAGCGCGAGCGCGACGAGGACGACGAGCAGCCGGGTGCGCACCGCTCAGTCCCGGCCGAACCGGTAGCCGAATCCCCGGATCGTGGTGAGCAGCCCCGGCCGGTCGAGTTTCGCGCGCAGCTGGGTCAGGTGCACGTCCAGCGAGCGGGAGACGGCGAGGTACGCGTCGCCCCAGACCTCGTCCATCAGCTGCTGGCGGCTCACCGCGGTGCCGGGCCGGGCCGCGAGCACCGCCAGCACGGCGAACTCCTTGGTGGTCAGGCCGATGTCGGTCCCGTCGACCAGCACCCGCCGGGCCCCGAGGTCGATTTCGACGTCCTCGACGCGGACGACGTCGTCCTGCGGCGCGGCCGTGATCGCGGCGCGGCGCACCACCGCGTCCACCCTCGCCAGCAGTTCGGCGAGCCGGACCGGTTTGGTCAGGTAGTCGTCGGCGCCGAGCCGCAGCCCGCGCACCACGGACCGCTCGTCCCCGCGCGCGGTGAGGACCAGCACCGGCACCAGCGACACCTGGCGGACCTTGCGGAGCACGTCGAGCCCGTCCATGTCGGGCAGGCCGAGATCCAGCAGGATCACGTCGGCCTCGCGATGCCGGTGCAGCGCGTCGCAGCCCCGGATCGCGTGGGAGACGGTGTGGCCACGCGCTTGCAGCGTCTCGGCGAGCGCGTCGGCGACGCCGGCGTCGTCTTCGACCAGCAGCAACCGCATGACCACACCTTCCCGTCTAACGGCCGGACGCCGGCTCGGGCTGCTTCTTGTTGTCGAGCTCCGAGGTCTTCGAGGTTTCCCGCATTGTGCCGTACACGATGAGCGAAACCAGG
The DNA here is from genome assembly GCF_040684635.1 of Amycolatopsis sp. NPDC089917. Lineage (NCBI taxonomy): Bacteria > Bacillati > Actinomycetota > Actinomycetes > Pseudonocardiales > Pseudonocardiaceae > Amycolatopsis > Amycolatopsis sp. NPDC089917. The sequence goes on from NZ_JBFBGL010000019.1 coordinate 126,910, forward strand.
ACACAGCCCGCGACGTAGTAGAAGAACACCGATTCGTGGCCCGCTCCCTTGAGCGCCTGCGCGATGAGCTCGGCGGTGCCGCCGAAGATCGCCACGGTGAGCGCGTAGGGGAGACCGACGCCGATCGCGCGGATCTTCGTCGGGAACAGCTCGGCCTTCACGATCGCGTTGATCGAGGTGTACCCGGTGACGATCACCAGCCCGGCCAGCATCAGCAGGAACGCGAGCACCGGCTGCTTGGTCGCGCCCATCAGCGTCATGATCGGGACGGTCAGCAGCGTGCCGCCGATCCCGAAGAACATCAGCAGCGGGCGGCGGCCGATGCGGTCGGACAGCTTTCCGGCGAAAGGCTGCAGGATCGCGGCGACGAGGATCGCGCAGAAGAGGATCAGCGTGACCGTGCGGCGCGGGATGCCCGCGGTGTTCTCCATGAACTTCTGGCTGTAGGTGGCGAAGGTGTAGAACGACACCGTTCCGCCGAGGGTGAGGCCGACGACGAGCGCGATCTCCTTGGGGTACTTGATGAGCGCGCGCAGCGTGCCCTTGTCGCCCGCTTCCTTGCCGGTCCCGGACGCCTTGGCCTCCTCGAAGCTGGCCGACTCGTCCATCCCGCGGCGCAGGATCATCACGACGACCGCGGCGAGCGCGCCGACGACGAACGCGATCCGCCAGCCCCACGAGGTCAGCTGCTGCTCGGTGAGGACGGCCTGCAGCAGGAGCTGGAGACCGAGCGCCAGCAGCTGGCCGCCGTACAGCGTCACGTACTGGAAGCTGGAGTAGAAGCCCCGCTTGCCCGGAGTGGCCACTTCGGACAGATACGTCGCGGAGGTCGAATACTCGCCGCCGACCGAGAGCCCCTGGATGAGCCTGGCCACCAGCAGCAGGATCGGCGCGGCGATCCCGATCGTGGCGTAGGTCGGCGTGACGGCGATCATCAACGACCCCGTCGCCATCAACGTGACGGAAAGCACGAGTGCGCTTCGTCGCCCGAACCGGTCGGCGAACCGGCCCAGCATCCAGCCGCCGAGCGGCCGCATGAGGAAGCCGACGGCGAACACCGCCGCGGTGCCGAGGAAGGCCGCCGTCGTGTCCTTGGTGGGGAAGAAGGACTTGGCGAAGTACGTGGTGAAGGCGGCGTAGGCGTACCAGTCGTACCACTCGACCAGGTTGCCGATGGAGCCGCGCAGCACGTTGCCGACGACTCGCCTCTCGCTTGCGGGCGGCGACGCTTCGCCGATCCGGGTTGTCATCTTTGACCTCCTGTGTTCCGGCTCACGGTGAACAATCCGTGACGGCCGGGCAAGGTTTCGGCGCGGTTCCTAACATCCGCTTAGGACGGTCGCGGTTACCCGGAGGTAGGGGTGGCGCGGCTCCGGCGCGCGGCGGGCGAGCCGATAGCCTCAGAGCCGTCACGGACGAAGACGAGGCGAGGAGAGCTGAAGTGGGACGGTCGGTACTGGTCACCGGCGGCAACCGCGGCATCGGTTTGGCGATCGCGAAGGACCTCGCGGCGCAGGGACACAAGGTCGCGATCACGCACCGCGGTTCCGGCGCGCCCGACGGCCTCTTCGGCGTGCAGGCCGACGTCACGGACGCCGAGCAGATCGACGCCGCCTTCAAGCTCGTCGAGGAGCACCAGGGCCCGGTCGAGGTCCTCGTCGCGAACGCGGGCATGACCGACGACACCCTGCTCATGCGCATGAGCGAGGAGCAGTTCACCCGCGTCGTGGACGCCAACCTCACCGGCGCCTACCGGGTCGCCAAGCGCGCCTCCCGCGGCATGCTGCGCGGCAAGTGGGGCCGCTACATCTTCATCTCGTCGGTCGTCGGCCTCACCGGGTCGGCCGGGCAGGTCAACTACGCTGCGAGCAAGGCCGGTCTCGTCGGTCTCGCCCGCTCGCTCGCGCGTGAGCTGGGCTCGCGCAACATCACCTCGAACGTCATCGCCCCCGGCTTCGTCGCCACGGACATGACCGACGAACTCGGCGAGGACCGCAAGAAGGAGATCCTCGCCCAGGTTCCCTCCGGCCGGTACGCCGAGCCGTCGGAGATCGCCGCCGCCGTCCGCTACCTCGCCTCCGAAGAGGCCGGTTACGTCAACGGCGCGGTGCTGCCGGTCGATGGCGGCCTCGGCATGGGCCACTGACGTCCCCGTTTTCCCGTACTGATCGAAACCACTCCGGACTGGAGGTCCCGTGCCAGGACTGCTCGAAGGCAAGCGCCTGCTGATCACCGGCGTCATCACCGACGCCTCGCTCGCGTTCCACGCGGCCAAGATCGCGCAGCAGGAGGGCGCGAAGGTCGTGCTCACCGGCTTCGGCAGGCTGTCGCTCGTCGAGCGCATCGCCAAGCGTCTCCCCGAGGAGGCGCCGGTGCTGGAGCTGGACGTCACCAACCAGGAGCACCTCGACTCGCTCGCCGACCGCGTCCGTGAGCACGTCGACGGTCTCGACGGGGTGCTGCACTCGATCGGGTTCGCCCCGCAGTCGTGCCTCGGCGCGCCGTTCCTGGACGCTCCCGGCGAGGACGTGAAGGTGGCCGTCGACGTCTCGGCGTTCTCCTTCAAGTCCCTCGCCGTCGCGACCTTGCCGCTGCTCTCGCCCGGCTCGTCGATCGTCGGCATGGACTTCGACGCTCGCGTCGCGTGGCCCGTCTACAACTGGATGGGCGTGGCGAAGGCGGCGCTGGAGTCGGTGAACCGGTACCTGGCGCGCGACCTCGGTCCGAAGGGCATCCGGGTCAACCTGGTCAGCGCCGGTCCGATGAAGACCATGGCCGCGAAGTCGATCCCCGGTTTCTCCGAGCTGGAGGAGGGCTGGGGCGACCGCGCGCCGCTCGGCTGGGACAGCTCCGACCCGGACCCGACGGCGAAGTCCGTCTGCGCGGTGCTGTCGGACTGGCTGCCCGCCACGACCGGCTCGATGATCATGGTCGACGGCGGAGTGCACGCCCTCGGCATCTGAGTCCGCGAGTACATGAAGGCCCCCTTCCTTGCGCCAGGCGCAAGGAAGGGGGCCTTCATGTACTTCAGGGGAGGACGGCGTTCGCGACGTG